>CAZAZN010000005.1:13310-33961 GCA_964489665.1 uncultured Thermofilaceae archaeon | reverse complement strand
CTTAGCGCACGCTAGCTTGAACTCCCTGCTCGTCTGGCCGTAGCTCATGGCAGCTTAGACACCCTTCCCTCGCCTATCGAGACCCTGGTGTCCACCTCCTCCCTGTAGGAGTCGACGGGCGCTGGAGGGGCTAGCTGGGCTGGCACTAGGAGCAGGTCGTCGAAGTGCGGCAGCCTTCCGCTGAAGCCGTAGCCCCTAACTACGTACCTCCCGGTTTCAGCCTTGTACCTTATCTCGTCTAAGCACTCCTTGTAAACGGTCGCCGAGCACCTCCTAGCAGCTATCCTCGAGTAAAGCTTCTCGACTTCCAAGTCACCTCACCCGCCCGTAGAACGGCCTTACGCGCTCGGACACGAGCTTCCTAAACCCCTCGGGTGCCTCGAGCCCGTACCGCCTCAAGAGCGCCTTAAGCTCCCTAACCTCCTCCTCGCTCGGCTTAACCTCCTTAACGTTCATCCCGAGACTCTCGACGCCCCCTCCGACGTAGATGGAGCCCCTAACCATCCAGTTACCGGCGTTCCTCCCGACGTCGCCTAGCACGATGATGCGGCCTCCGACCATGTAGAGGCCTACGAGGTCGCCCGCGCAGCCGCCGACTACCACCGTCGCGCTCTTAAGGAGCTGCCCTACCGCGCCCTCGACATCTCCCTTAACGACTATCGTGCCGCCATAGGCGTAGACCCCGGCGCCTTCTCCCGCATCTCCCTTAACGACGATCTCGCCGCTCCAAGCTCCATCGCCTACGAACCTGCCTACGGAGCCCGTAACCTCTATGCGAGCTCCATGGTTAAGCATCCCCAAGTAGTCTCCACAGTCTCCGTCTACGACGACCTCCCCCTTCCTAAGCCCGGCCGCTAGCCCGGGGAAGCCCGCCGCGTTAACGACCCTCACCCTACCGCGCTCGACCAGCCCCCTCAGCACCTTATTGACTTCATTGGGGCTGTACGCCGAGACGTCCAACACGTACTCACGGGCCATCCGGCCTCGCCGCGTCCCGAAACGCGCGCCGGTATAAACGCCTGTTTACGTCCGCTTCCCTAGGCTTAGCCTAGGTCTAAGCTTAATTAAGGCAGTTGTTTAAGCCGGGCTGATGAGTAAGCCTAAGGTAAGGTTGATAGGCCACTCCCATATTGACGCCGCCTGGCTCTGGACTTGGAAGGAGACCGTGGAGATCTGCCGCGAGACCTTCTCGAATGTCCTCGAGCTCATGGAGAAGTATCCCGAGCTTAAGTTCACCCAGAGTAGCGCTCAGTTCTACATCTGGATGGAGGAGAGGTACCCCGAGATATTCGAGGGGATCCGCAGGAGGGTTAAGGAGGGTAGATGGGCCCCGGCAGGCCCCTGGGTAGAGTTCGACGCTAACATGCCTCACGGCGAGACGTTGGTGAGGCACCTCATCTACACTAAGCAATACTTTAGGGAGAAGTTCGGGGTGGACGTTAAGACGGTCTGGCTACCCGACACCTTCGGCTTCTGCACGACGCTACCCCAGATAATGGCCGGGTGCGGCTACAGGTACTTCCTAACCCAGAAGCTTAGGTGGAACGACGTTATACTGTATCCGTTCAACTACTTCTGGTGGGAGGGGCCCGACGGTTCCAGGGTGCTGGCCTTCCAGACGTTCGGCGGCTATTTCGGGGCTCCGTCACCTGACAGGATTGATCGAGAGCTCAAGGAGTGCCAGCTTAAGCACGGCTTCGAAATGACGTACGTGCTGATAGGCTACGGCGACCACGGCGGCGGGCTGGACGAGGAGATGGTCAAAGAAGCGCGCTCCATCCTCAGGAATGAGGCCTATGACGCTAAGTTCGCGGCGCCCGAGGAGTTCTTCAAGGAGGTGGAGGAGCTCGGCGACAAGCTACCGGTGTGGAGGGACGAGCTGTACCTCCAGTACCACAGGGGGACCTACTCGACACAGGCTAGGTTTAAGAGGCTTTACAGGGCGGCCGAGCTAGCACTGATAGAGGCCGAGAAGGTAAGGTCGGTAGCCGCCTGGCTAGGGCTCCAGTACCCGTCTCGAGAGCTCAGGGACCTGTGGGTAAAGGTCCTGTTCAACAGCTTCCACGACATCCTAGCCGGCAGCTCGATAGCCGAGGTCTACGAGGAAGCCGAGGAGGACATGAGGGGTGTCATATCCAAGGCCGGCGATCTAGCGGAGCAGGGGCTCGCCCACATAGCGTCTAAAGTTAAGCTCGACGCTAAGTCCCTCGTAGTCTTCAACACGCTGCCGTGGAGTAGGAGCGCCGTAGTAGAGCTAGAGGGGGTTGAGGGCCTCAAGTCCTCCAGGGACCTAGCCGTAGTGCAGGAGGTTAAGGGCAAGGTCATAGCCGCCCTCAGGGATCTGCCGCCGCTAGGCTACAGGGCCTATAAGCTAGCCTCCGATCGTGGCGAAGGGCCTAGGGTTAAGGTCTCCAAGCTAGGAGGTAGGATAGCCCTCGAGAACGACTACTTGAAGGCCGAGATCGACGCTAAGACTGGCGCCCTAGTGGGCCTCTACGTTAGGGGGAGCGGCGAGAACCTCGTCGACGAGGGGAGGGGCGGCGTACACGTCCAGGTATTCGTCGATAAACCCACTCCAGGTAGGAAGGCGATAGGGTCCGCAGGCCTATACGACTCCTACGCCTTCGACGTCTGGGAGGTCTACGCGCTCCAGCAGATCGACGGGGTTAAATACGAGAGCCTGCTCTCCCCCGAGTCCGTCGAGGTAGTAGAGGAAGGGCCAGTCAGGGCTCGAGTCGTCGTGAAGTACAGGTTTAAGCAGGAGGGGAGGCCTGACTCGACGTTCGAGATTAGCTACGTGCTGTACTCGATCCTGTCCTGGATCGAGATCCAGTTTAGAGTTGATTGGAGGGCTGAGAGGAGGATGGCTAAGCTCTTCGTCCCCGTGACGTTCTACTCCGAGTACACGCTGTTCGACCAGCCCTACGGGTGGGTTAAGAGGAGGAATCCCCTATCGCCTAACGCCACGCTTTACGATAGGGCTAAGTGGGAGGTACCCGGCATAATGTGGGCCGACATCTCTAGGGAGGATGGGCTAGGAGTCTCCATCCTAGACGACGGGCGCTACGGCTACGACTTCGGGGGCGACTTCATTAGGCTAACCCTCCTCAGGAGCCCCAGGTACCCGCCTAAGTGGGGGCAGCCGTGGACGTATGAGACCGAGCTAGCCGATCAGGGGTTACACGAGTTCAGGGTAGCCCTCTACCCGCACCCACCCGGCTGGAAGGTGAGCGACACGGTTAAGGCGGCCTACGAATTCTCTACTCCGTTGCTCTACAAGCTAGAGAGTCCGCACGGAGGCGAGCTCCCTGGGGAGAAGTCGTTCCTAGAGGTTAGAGGGGGCGTAGGGGTCGTACTTAAGGAGGCTGAGGATGGCGAGGGCTACGTCTTAAGGCTATACGAGGTAGACGATAAGGAAGCTACCGTGGAGATAACGGCCGGTGTTCTAGTAAGGAGGGCTCTCAAGGTTAACTTAGCCGAGGAGGGCGGCGAGGGGGTTGAAGTTTCAGGAAGCTTAGTAAAGCTAGTAGTTAAACCTAGAGAAATAGTAAACATCAAGCTCATAATATAACGTTAATTTTATTTAATGTGTTTCATCTCTTGAATAAGTATGTTTATAAAGCTTAGCATGGGAATTGATTTTATAAAGCCGTTATAACACATAATTATATTAAGGTTTTATTTATATTAACCGCTGAGGGGAGAGTTAATAAACACCGAACAAAGCCTTTAAATCCCCTAAGGAGGGTATCTTCGGAGCTTGCAATGGTGATCGGGAAGCGGTATTTCCCAGAGTTAAGGTTAGTAGCCGTCAGCTTAAGGATGTTAGCTAGGCCGGACTACCTGCTAGAGCTAGTACAGCTACTTTCGCGGAGAGGAGTTAGGATGCTCAGCATGATAGCTCAGGCTCATCCTGACAGGCCTGAGGTTCACGCGCTAATGTTCTTAGACTTAACGAAGTGTAGTTTGGAGCCGAGCGGACTACTAGACGAGATTGGGGGGGTTAGCAATGTCGTTGAGGCTAGAATGGTGGAGATGCCGTTCACGTACGGCGAGGCCAGGATAGTGGCCTTCGCCCTAGGCGAGCTCCACCTCTTCTTCGAAGAGGTCGCTAAGACCTGGGGTACGGCCGGCGAGGCTATACTCTATCATCTTGGGCTAAGAGCTGGTAGGGCCTTTGCGGAGAAGTTGATAAAACACTACGGCACCGGGATTAAGCTACTTAACTACATCTTGGCGTATTCCTCCGGGACGGGCTACGGGAGGTTCGAGGTTGTAAGCTATAGCGAGGGTAAGAGGGCTATCATCAGGGCCTACGAGCTATTCGAGTGCTACGGGAGGCGTAGCGATAAGCCCACAAGCCACTTATTCAGAGGGATATTGGCTGGAATATTCAGCGCGATATGGAGTAGGAACGTGACGGTTACCGAGGTAAGGTGCGTCGCAGTAGGCGATGAGCACTGCGAGTTCCTAATAGAGGGCGAGTGAAGCGCATCTTTCTAAAATGCGGGGCCTTTTTCTCCCCTTAGCTGACCTCAGTAGCCTAACGGCTAGTAGAGGCGTACTCGTAGCCTTCCCTGCACTTCTCCGGGCTGCGCCACTGGCACCACTTACAGTAACTGCCAGGCTCGGGCGGGGGCGGAACCCCCTCTTTTAGCGCTTTCCTCAGCGCTTTAGCCTTATTTAGGAGCTTCTTGACGAGTTCCCTATCCATCTTTACCGGGAACGCTGAGATATCTCCGCTATCGTGGAGGTAGACTATGAAGCCCCTCTCCTTACCCAGCATGTACATATAGAGGAGTACCTGCTTCACGTGCTCCTCCCTTGGCGCGTCAAGCTTCCTCCGGGAGGTCGTCTTAAGCTCGATCACGTAGTCTCCCACGACGTAGTCAGCCCTCCCAACGAGCTTCCCACCGTCGCCTAGATCAAGCTCGAGCCTAAGCTCCTCCCTTTCCCCCGTCTCGGTGAGCCCTACTGGTAGCCTCTCAGCTAGCCACTCGTGCATCAGGATGCCTCTTAGTATCCTGAACGCAGACGGATAGTCAAGTTCGTAGAGGAAGACCCTATTGTAGAAGCTCTGGCGTAAGCACCCTATTACCTCGGTAACCGCTACGGTGTTCTTATCTAACGGGTACTCACGCCTAACCCCCCTTATCACCGCGCTCCTTATCAGGTCAACGATGTAGTTGCGGAAGAACTCCTCCTCCATTCTCTCACTTTTACCCCGATTAAGCGGCGTTAAAAGAATTGGGCTCGAGGAGCTAAGACAACCCTAGCCGCCTCTCGACGCGCCTAACCCTCCATTTTATATAAGCTATCACTCCTTGGATTAAGAGCTTCAAAGGCGCCTGTTTAAGCCCTCTGAAGTATATCCTAGAAACTATGTCCTCGGCCCATTTAGCGGTGTGCCACATCGCTTTTCTGAGCGCCTCTATGTGGACGTCCGTTATCATCTCCCTCCTGAACCATCCTCGATCCTTTAAGGCTCCTAGCGGGACGAAGAACATGGGGACTATGAGGCTCCTGTAATTCTTTAGCCTCTCGATAAGCTCTATCGTCGCTATAACGTCCTCCTCCTTCTCTCCCGGCAAGCCTAGTATGAAGGTCGCCGCGGGCACTATGTTATGGTCGTGCATTATAGCGAAGGCGTCCTCGACGACGTTCGGCCACTCCTCGGGCGGATAGGGCGCCGCTTTAGCGGGCATTATCTCTTTTATAAGCCTAATCGAACCCGTCTCGATACCGACTTCAACGCCTAAATATCTCTGCCGTTCGTCGAGAAATCTTTCCGTGATCTTAGTTATCAACCCGTACTTCTCCTGCGAGTACTTAACGCAAGCTAGTGTTGCATGGCTCCAAGCGAACGTTTCGTAGTATTTCTTAACTAGCTCGTGGAGCTTGAGGAGCGCCTTGGGGTTCGGCTCGAGCCCCCTAGCCCCGTAAAGCAGCACGTCCTCCGAGTGTATAATCCCGTGCTTGATTCCGGCGGCGTAGTTCACCCTAAGCTCCTTTTCGATCTTCTCTAGCGGGTAGAACCTGAGTGGCCTAATAGTCACGGGGCAGAACTTGCAGCCCCTAGGGCACCCCCTCATTATCTCGACGAGCCCGTTAACGCTTGCCCCTTTAATCGTCGGTATCTCCTCCACGCTTGGCACGTCACTAGACCCTACGTACACGTAGGCTGGGAGAGGGTCGCCGTTAAGCGCGGCTTCCACGAGGTCTACTATCACCTTCTCGCACTCGCCATCCACTACTGTGTCTACGCCGAACTCCCTCCAGTAGTCCGTCCTCCAGAGCCACTGCCAGGCGGCGGGGCCACCTGCGATTATTACGAGCCCCCTCTTTTTAGCTTCCCTTATCTCGGGCCTTCTCATCAAAGCCTTAAAGCTCTTCGAATTGACGGGCTCTCGCCCCGTTATAGCCCACCACTCTATACTAGGAGAGCACATCGCAAAGTAGTCGTGGTGCCCGATCATTAGCACCTTAGCATGCTTCAGGTGCTTAGCTAGGTGGTCTGGGTCGATTATGGCGGCGCTAATGCCCGCCTCTAGGAGCGCTGCCTCAACCTTTCTCATCCCATAAGGCGCCTCTATGGGCCTTCCTTCCCTGTCAACTTTTAACTTAGGCGCGCATATCCACATCCATACCCTCTCAGGAACTCCTACAGCTGGCGAAGTCGTGAGGAAGCCGAGGAACTCCTTGCCATGGTGGTTGGACATCATCGTTCTATCCGAGGTCAATACTACATCGTACGTCACTCCTCCTCACCCTCACAGGCTCTCTTTATAACTACCGTTATGGAGAAGTTGTTTAATAGGAGCTCGCGGAGCTTCTCTATAGCTTCTATCACGTCCTCGCCATTAACCTCGATGACCACCCTACGCCTATCATGTAGCGCGCGCTTAAACGCCTCTCTCACCCTCTCTAAATCCTCATCTCTTACCCGCTGAGTTATTCGAACTCTAATCCCCTCTAGCAATGTATCACTCCCCCTAGCTCGAAGAGCTTAGCCGCGAGTTCCCTCAGCTCCCTCTCCAGCCTAACGATGTTCTCGTGCCCGTGCCCGGACTCGACGAGCTTAGATATCACCCTTCTAGCTCTTTCCAAGAGCCTAGCCTGCGTCTCAACAAGAAGTCTAGCTAGGCTAACCGCGGGCTTATACACTACTATTCTGCCTTTTCTCATTCTAAGCAGCAGGTTATCGCTCTCGAGAACCTTGACCGCGTAGAACACCGAGGACCTGCTATAGCCCGTTAGGTCTATTAGCTCCTTAACCGAGAGGGGTACTCCAACCGCGTAGAGGACGGCTAGCACGCGGGCGCAGCTCCTCGGAAGCCCCATCATCGTCAGCATCTTAGCGATGACCGAGACCAGCTCTTCAACCGCCATGATCATCACCGGAAAGTCCGAGACTTTTTGAACTCTTCCTCGCGATATAACTCTTCCCTTTCCCGCGCTAGTACCGTCCTAATATTCACGTATCTGTGAACATTCACAGGATTGTGTATCACAAATAGTGAATTTGCCATGAATTTGTGAGTTAGCCTATAGGCTAAGAACAATTCACTTCTAGGCCTGTGGTATCCCCCCAAACGTCATGAAGAGGCTAGCCGCGTGGCTTAGGCTCTTCAGGGCTGGCAATTGCGCGATTATAGCCTTAGCCGCCTACACCGGCTACTTAGTAGGCGGCGGCAAGGGGGTCGGAGAGCCCCTTCTCCTAGCGGTATCAGCGGCTATCGTGGCCGCTGGCGGTAACGCGGTTAACGACTACTTCGACGCCGAGGTGGATGCGGTTAACAAGCCGTGGCGCCCAATACCGTCTGGCGCTATAAGTAGGACGGCGGCGCTAGTAGCTACCCTAGCCGCTTACGCTGTGGGAGTTGGGCTCGGCTTCCTAGTAAGCCCGCTATGCGGGTTAGTAGCGGCCTTAGCCGCGGCACTGCTATTCCTCTATTCGTGGAGGGTTAAGAGAATGGGGCTCCCCGGGAATGTGCTGATAGCGTTCCTATCGGCGCTGAACGTGGTCTACGGAGCTCTCGTGGTGCCAGCGCCCTACTACGCGCTGATACCGGCAGCCTACGCGTTCCTGATAATCGCGGGGAGGGAGGTGCTCAAGGGTCTCGAGGACCTGCGTGGCGATAGCGAGCTGGGGATAGGCACGATAGCTGTGGCTAAGGGGCCTAGGGCGGCGCTAGCGGTCTCTACGGCGCTTCTCCTCTCGGTCGTTGCGATAAGCCCGATACCCCTATCGATGGGCTTCGGCCCCCTATACGCAGCTCTAGCGTTCGGGGGCGTGGACCTGCCGATAGCCGTAGCGCTAGCTTACGCCTGGAGGGACCCCCTCGGGAGGGGATGGAGGGCTACTAGGATACTCAAGCTACCCCTCTTCGCCGGCCTGCTAGCCTTCCTGCTCGGCAGGTGATGCGGTTGGGGAGGGAGGAGGTTATCGGGGAGATTAAGCGCAAGTCGATCCACCTAATACCGGGCTTCATGGCTATACCCGTCGTCGTCTGGCTAGGGAACCCCTACGCTACCGCTATAGCCCTCTTCTTCCTAGCGCTTTACTCCCTGCACGAGCTGGTGCTTAGGCTGGGCTTAAACGTGGACGTGCCGATAGCCTCCCACACCTTTAGGGTAATGGCGCGTAGGGAGGAGCTGGAGGGGAGGTACTTCACGGGCACCGTCTACTTCTGGGCCTGCACCACTGCCATAGTGGCGTTGATGGAGCCCTGGCGCGCATCGGCGGCCGTAATGGTGTCGAGCTTCGGCGACGCTGCCGCGGCGATGCTCGGCAAGGCCTTTAGGACCCCTAGCCTGCCCTTCAACCCGCGCAAGACCCTGGGCGGGCTAGTCGCAATGTTCCTAGCATCGCTAGCCTCCTGCCTACTAGCTAGAGTGCCGCTAACGACCTCCCTCATCGTCTCGGCCGCCGCGGCTGCCGTCGAGGGGCTAACTAGGATCTCTATCCTCGACGAGCTAACGGTGCCGATCACGGCAGCAGTCCTCCTACACCTCCTGCCCTAGGCAATTAGGAAAAAAGAAGGAGGGAAGGGGTAATTACCGGGGCTAAGCCGCCATCTCCAGCAACCTCCTTATCCTCTTAACGACGTTCGGGTGGGTTGAGAATAGCTCCATTATCCTATCGGCTAACGTAACCTCGCGCCTAGCTAGCCTCTCCACTAGCTTCCAGTCCCTGCTCAGGGCTAGCGCGTCCTCAACGGCGCTGTCGGGATCAGTGATTAGGAGCGCCTTAAAGCCCGGCGGGGAGGTAAACGCGCCCAGCAGCTTCATCCTCGCCGTGCTAGCGGTGATCTTAGCGAGCGCCTCGGCTAGCCTGCGCGCCCCCTCTCTCCTCGTCGGGGCTAGCGAGACGCTGAACTCGTCCGCGTAGTACTCCCTAAGCCTGCTGAAGTGCAGGATTAGGAGAGTCAGCACCCAGTAAGCTATCATGGAAAGCAGGCCTACTAGGGCGAAGCCCCCCTCCCTCTCCTCGCGGTCGCTCGGGGCGAAAAGGGAGGCTCTAGCTATGATGTAGAAGAGCGAGGGGAGCATCGAGAGGAAGGTCATGACCTGAACGTCCCTGTGCTTCAGGTGGCCGAGCTCATGGCCTATAACGGCCTCCACCTCCTCCCTATCGAGGACGTCTAGGAGCCCTTGGGTTACGGCAACCATGTTGCCGGTCAGCGGGCTACCGTAGGCGAAGGCGTTCGGGAACGGCACGTTGGCTATCATGACCTTGGGAGCGGGTAGCCCCGCCCTAGCCGCGAGCCTTCTCACAGCGCTTATCAAGTCTCCGTGCACGGCGGGGTCAGCCTCCCTAACGTTGTAGAGGGCGTTTATGAGGTAGGGGGATATCAGCCACTGAGCTAGGTTGAAGACCACCACGAGGATCACTAGGTGGTAGAGGCTGAGCGCGCCTAGGAAGTCGAGCACTACGGCTAGCACTAGCGTCGTGAACGCTATAACCGCAGCTAAGGTCGCTAGCATCGAGAGGTAGAGCCTGCCCGCCATACCCTCAACCCATGCCTACGCTGGGGGAAATAAATATCGTGAGGCGGGGCTCTAGCCAGCTAGCTAGTAGACCGCTATGTAGTCTATCTCGAGGTAGGCCCTACGCCTATTCTCCTGCGTCGAGTGCCTGTAAACCCTGCCAGGCCCCCTCCTCTCCGGGACGAACACTGCGTTATCTATCCACGCGTCAGCCCTAGCCCTAACACCATCCCTAACCGGTAGGTCCGCCACTAGCCTATCGTCCACGTAGAATCGGACCCTATCCCTCCACTCGATCCTATAGACGTGCCACTCCTCCAGGTTCAGATCGGGCATCGAGGGCTTTAGCGAGGGTATCTTAACCCCGGCTAGCTTCTCGGAGATCTTCGATAGGAGGTAGGCGAGCCTAAGGCTGGCGGGCTTCTCGAAGAGCACTATCGGCTGGAGCGCCGCCCCCACCTGCGCGAAGAATCCGTTTAGAACATAGGGTCCCCGAGCTCGAAGGTAGATGAACCATATGGGGACGCAGTCGTCTATCACCATCGTGTAGTTCCAGAAGCCCCAGCCAGCGCTCCCGTAGTGCAAGTTCCTTAGCCTCACCTTGGCCTCAAACGTCTTACGGCTCCAAGGGAGGTCGCCGAACGAGCCGTCAGATATCTCGGCGTTAGAGTAGTACAGCGCCTCGGTAGGCCCCGTGTACAGCCTCAGCACGCTATCCTTAACCTCGAAGCCAGCGTAGCCATCGACGCGCCAGTCCCAGTAAGGCGACCTCTCCTCGAAATCGTCCCTAAACCCTCCCTCCTCCCGCGCCCTTTTCCTTAACTCCTCTTTCCCACCGCTCACGCTATTGGAGTAGCGGAGAGACCTTATAGCTGCTCTCCAGTTAGCGAGCTAATCCTGGTACCGTAAAATATTCCTGCTTACCGCCTGCTAGCTTGATGGAAAGCTTCGAGGTCGTAATCGACGAGAGGGGTAGGGTGACTATACCGGCCCGCATTAGGAGGAGGCTGAAGCTTAAGCCCGGCAGGAGGCTTAGGGTTCAGCTAACCGAAGCTGGCATCCTGCTCAAACCCGTGCTCCCAAAGCTTAGGAAAGCCCGCGCCAATAGGAAGTGGAGCAACGAGACTTTCCTAGACGCAGGTGAGGCGACCTTTAGCGGAGAAGGTTTGAAACGCTAGCACTTCTTTCCGTCTTTTAATAGAGAGGAGATTACCTTTAACCCGCTTACCAAGGAGGGGCTTAGGGCTGCTTTAAAGTTAGCTAAGGGCTGAAGCGTGGAGACCCTGCGCGCGATTTGAGCTTGTATTGCAAAGGAGGGCTGGGAGGGGGCCATGTAGATGGCCGACTCCGTTGCTCGTTAGAAAGGGTTATAATCCTTCCCTATACTAGTCTCCTCGGCTGGGATTACGCCGAGCGGTGAGGAGGGTGGGGTGCCCGAGGTGTGAGGGCGCCCCTACCCCAGGCCAGTTCTCGGGGTGGCGGGCTTGGCGGGCTACGTCGTAGTAATCTGCAGGCGGTGTCGGAAGCCCTTCATAAAGCGGGCCGAGTGGAAGAGGGTTAGGTGCCCGTACTGCGGCGAGCAGAATAGCACGGAGGGGCTAGTGGTCTACAGCTCGCTAGCTAAGGCTAGGGAAGCTATGATGAGGGCGTTAGGCTTCTCGGTCTAGCTTCTCGCCAGAGTTAAGCCCTTTTAGCCCCTACCGTACTTGCCCATCGTCTCGGCGTAGCCTAATACGTGGCCCTTAGCAGCATTGAGGACGTCCTGTAGCGTAGCCCCCTCCTTGAGGTTTAGCTTAGTGTCTAGGGCTAGGAGGACGAAGAAGTACCTGTGAGCTGAGCCGCGGGGCGGGCAGGGGCCGCCGTAGCCCAGTCTCCCGAAGTCGTTAACCCCCTTAACTCCTACCTCCTCGCCCCTTAGCTCCGTGACGTCGCCGGGTATGTTGAAGAGGACCCAATGTATGAACGTGCCGCGAGGCGCGTCGGGGTCGTAGCATATCAGGACGTAGCTAACGGTCCCTTTAGGCTGGCCGCTCCAGCTGAGCGGTGGTGGGACGTCCTCGCCGTCACACGTGTACTTAGCCGGTATCCTCCCGCCGTAGTCGAAGGCCTCGCTCCTTAGCTCGAACTTCACCTTAGCCTCCTTAATTAGGTCCTCGAGCGTTGCTCTGCCCGCTGGCCGCGGGCGCGTGAGGTAGAAGGCGGTTAGAGCCAGCACTGCCACTACTACGACGAGAGCTACGGCGGTCTTAGCCTTCATGTCGACACCGGCAGATAAGTGCCAGCGCCTATCATAGGCTTATCGAGCGGTAACCGTTTAAGTGCACAACACAGTCACACCCTGTGGCCGGCGTAGTGGTGTTAGCGCACGGGGATACTGATGGGATTACGGCGGCGGCTATCGTTAAGTCAGTGTTTAGGGGGGCTAAGGTCTACTTCACGCACCCAGTTGGGCTGCTGGGCGACTTTAGGGAGTTCGCGAGGAGGGCCGATCGGGTCGTTATAGTGGACATATCCCTCGACGAGAGGCTACTGCCGGAGATAGTTGAGGAGTTCAGGAGGTTTGGCGGGAGGATACTCTACATAGACCACCACCCGTTCCCTCCCGGAGCTAGGGCCCTAGAGGAGGCTGGCGTGGAGGTAGTCCACGAGGAGGGGCCGTGCGCCGCCGAGCTAGCGTACAGGAGGCTTAACCCCGGCTGGGAGATGAGCAGGGTTGCGCTCTACGGGGCGATAGGGGACTACGCGCTCGACACCCCATGGGTTAGGGAGGCGATGTCCAAGTGGGATATAAAGAGCCTATTCCTAGAAGCTGGAGTGCTAGTCCTCGGCCTCGAGTACTTTAGGAAAGACTACGAGTTCAAGAGGAGGGTTGTGGAGGAGCTTAGCAGGGACGCGCTGCCCACGAGCATCCCCGAGCTAGTGTTAGCCGCGACCGTGCAGGCTAGGAGGCTCGAGGAGATGAGGAGGAGATTACCCACGCTCGTGAGGAGGCTCAAGGCCATAGCCTACGTGGTGAATCCCCCCGGGAGCTTGGGGCTCGCCGCCTTCTACGCTAGGGTCATGGCCGGTAAGCCGGTCGGCGTAGCGGTCGAGGAGAGGAATGGAACGTGTGTAATGAGCTTAAGGTCTAGCGACCCTAGGGTAGACCTAAACTCGATCTTAAGGAAGCTCGCCCCGGCGCTAGGCGGCCACGGAGGAGGGCATAGGCTAGCCGCTGGAGCTAGGGTGCCCTCCTCAAAGCTAGAGGAGTTCCTGAGGAAGTTAGACGAGGAGGTTTCGCGGCTAGTAGGCCCCTAGTCAAGTTTCGTCGGTTTTCCCGACTTTCGCGGGGGCTAATATACTGGCCTTAAGCGACAGTCCTCGTGAGCGGGGAGGAGCTTAAAGAGGGCTATTGAGCTGGCTGAGGAGGCGCTGCTGCTGGGGAGGTTCTTCCTGTTAAACGTGTGCCGCTCAGCCTACGCGCTGCTAGTCTTCTCGGTGGTGACGGCGATCTACATCGTAGCGGTTGAGTATGGGGTTGAGAACCCGCCCTTCCCCTCGGGCTAGCGTTGATAGCCCTGTTCGCGGTGCTAACCTTCGCCGCCGTTCTCTACGCTAAGAGGCTAGCTAGGGAGCTGGGGCTTCGCGGGACGGAGTTCGCCTACCGCGGCGCTAAGCGGGAGGAGATCCTCGGGGCAGCGCTAGCTCCGATCGGGGCCTACGCGCTGAGCGCCATAGCCGTCGGCGCTGCCCTAGCGCTCCTAGGCCGCGCTCCGGTACGCGTAACGATGAGCGTGCTCGCGGCTCTCTTCACGCTTTGGCCCCTCGCGGACGCCGTCTACCTGTACTATGTTTCGAAGCGCATAGGGTGGGGGATCGGCAAGGGCAGCGCCATAGCGTCCTCCTCGACCATGGGCATAGCCCTAGCGCTCGCCCTGCCAGTTAAGGGTAGGGCCCTAACGGTGGTATCGCCCTTCATGGCTCTCTCCTACGCGCTGATCCTCGTGGCCTCAGCCGGTGGCTACGCTTGGTACGCGAGGAGGAGGGTGGGGCGGACCTAGAGAGGCTGCTGCTTAACAGGACCAGGCTTGCGATACTCCTGCTCCTGGCGGTGGCCCAGGGGCCCGTAACCCTAACGCAGGTGGAGAGAACGTTGGGGATTCCTCGACAGACCGCTCACGCCCACCTTGAGGTGCTTGTAAACGCGGGTGTCTCGAGAAGGCTAGGGTGTTTAGCGATAGGCCGAGGGTCGCCTACGCGATAAGACAGGAGTCCATCGAGGAGCTATTAAAAGCCCTGAGGAGGATCAGGGCTAGGATAGAGCTCCTAGAGGAGGCTCTCTCTTTACCCGACTAAGTGCGCTCCTTATACCTGCTCATCCGGCGTTAAGCGAGCGTAATAAGCTACACAGCTCTCCCTTATACTGGGATGAGAGAGCTGCGCTGGATAGCTATGGGCGCTAGGGAGGCGTTAGTGGGCGCCGTCGTCACAGCAATAGTACTAGGGGCTCTCAAGGCCTTCTCCGAGTTGCTAGGTCTCGACCCATCGATAGTGAGGGCGGCTAAGCTTCTCTTCGACCTGCTAGCCCTATCGTATGTCGTCTACGTAGCGACTAAGCGTACCTGGGTTAAGAAGGAGCTATACTTCTCGGTAGGGCTGGTGCTAGCTAGCGTCGTGATATCACCCCAGGACGCCGCAGTAGGGCTACTAGCCCTCGCTGTAGTGCTAGCGAGGCTTCTCAGCTAGGCCTAGCCCCGGGACTTCGAGAGGACTATTCTACCCTCAGGGCCTGCGAGGTACGCGTAGAGATCATTGACAAACTTCCCTCTTGAATAGACTCCTATGAGTTAAGGGGTGTAAGTACACCTTTACGAGGCCGCGCCACACCCGCATACGCTCACACGGGCTAGCGCTGGAGTTAACCTCACGGGCAGGTAGCCTTCGTGTAGCGCGTAGACGTCCTTGTCCAGCTCCACGAGCCCTAGATCTAACCTCTCCCACAGCTCGCTCGTTAACAGGAGCGCCTTTGAAGCCGGTATCGAAGTAGAGCAGCGTCCCTAAGCCTGTGCCCAGTCACCGGAAGGGCTGGTGGGCGCTTAGCCGCGTCGTAGCTCTCCGAGCAGCTCATCCTCTCACTCGCTAATCTCCAGGTACCTGATCTCCCTCCTGCCTAGGGGCTTGATCAGCGAGTTCCTTAGAACGCCTTTAGAATACAGGTTCCTTAACCACTCTAAGGCTTCTTCCAACGCATTAAAAAACGCGTATAGCTCTCCATCGTTAGCTACTACTAGCACGCCCTGCTTCTTGTCCTCGGCTAGCTTCTCGGCAGTCTCCCTAAGCTTTCTCTTCCCGTCGCTGCCTTCTGCAACCTTAGCCATGGCTATCCTGATAGGCAGGAGATTATTTAGATAAGCACTACATCCTCGCGCTTCGCGCCCTTACCTCTATCTAGGGGGTGCCGCATAGAGGCTACTCGAGGGGTTCGGAGAAAAAGGCGTAAGGGACCTTTCTTACGCTCAGAGCATCGCTAGGTCCAATGCCCTAGCTAATTCGTCGTTGCCGTTCCCGGCGAGTACAGCATGCGGGCCTTTCCCCTCAGCCTTGGGGTCTAGGGGCTGGATGAGCCCTTAAAGAACTCTATGGCCTCCTTTAGGAACAGCTCCTTCGGCATCCTGTGCCCGACGTTGTGCCAGAACAGCTTCTTCTCGGAGGCTGAGGTTAGGGCGTCGTAGGCGTACACGCAGGATTGCGGGGGTAGGATGCGGTCCTGCGTCCCGCAGTGCAGGTGCGCGGCACCCCTGTAGTTCGGCAGCGCGTAGAGCGGGTCAATCTGCCTTGCGATCTTAGACTGTACCCAAGTCTGAAGCTCGCTCCTAGCTCGTGGATCCTGGGCTATCGCGCTGTGGTAGTACAGGTACGTGAAGTTAGCCGAGGCTAGGAGTAGCTCGGCCTTCTTAATGTGGGCGCCTCTTCCCAAGGCTACGGACAGGACTATGCTCCCTAAGCTGCGCCCGATGGCGTAGATCTCCGTAATGCCACTGCTCCTGATCATGTCGGTGAGGTCTACGATGTTCTGAGACCCGTTTAGGATGACGTCGGGTAGCTGCGCTAGCGACTGGAGCCTTCCCCTCTCGCCGTGGAGCGGTAGGTCGAACGCTATGCAGCAGAAGCCCGCGTCCGCGAGCTCCTCCATGACGCCCTCCTTAACCCACTTCTCCTTACGCGAGTTTAGCCCGTGAATTAGGATGACGTAGGCGCGGTTCCACCTCTTAGGGATGTACACTATAGCCTTAATCCGCTCGCCCCCGCTCTCGAAGTAGGTCTTATACAGACCAGTTCCAGGGAGGTTAAAGAGTGCGGTAGGTGGAGGAGGGTTGGTGGCCGCCCCGCCTGAAGAAGGCGTAACGCCGAGCTCGCGGAGCTTAACCTCTCTCCAGCGGTAGAAGGCGTAAGCGCCCACGGAAACGCCTAAAGCCACCACTAAGGCAACTATTAACATGGTTTTAGTGCTCATTCGTATCAGCGCCAACGTGCGTAAAACTGATATAATACTTTACCGCTTAAGCATAGCTTCGAGAGCGGTCAGGGGTCCTCTTAAAACTCTAAGGAGTGAGGGTAAATACAACTGGCCACAGCGCGAAGCGGCTACTATGTGAATTAGGGCTTAGCTGTTCCCCCTCTCCACGGACCTTAGTGGCCACTGCGGCCTCGAGTAAGAGACCTAACCCGAGGGATCGTTAAGCGCTAGCTTAAATCGAGGGATCATGCTCTACACTTTAACTCTAAATTTAAGTTCTAAGAATAGCTACAGTTATTTTATAAGAAGTTATGGACTTTAGTTCCGTGAAAGGTTACGCCTTATAAAAAAGTTAAGATACGCTCCTCTGATGACCGTTCTCCTTCTACTAACGCTCGGGACTCCCTCTGAGCAGTTTACGGCTGTTTATGTGCCGGGTCGGAGGAGGCTGCGGCTTAGTCTGCGGTTAGACTAGTGGACGTGAGGGAACAGCCTAGCGTACCTAGAGGAGTATCTGACCTCGGTGTACTGCACTTACATCCTGAAGGTTACGGAAGCGTTGCTCTAGTTAATAAACCTCACAGCGCTTCTAGCGATAGTAACCTTACTTCATCCACGCTAAGATATTAAGAGAAGGAGGCGGATTATATCAACTAACTCTGGCTTTTCCTCTTTAACAAATTCTGCAGTAGCTGGGCGAAGCCACATATAGGTTAGCTGAAGATTCGCTCGAAGCGCATAGGGCATCAACTACCACGTTCTCTACCGGCTTTATAAGGAGCCTATTAGGCCTTAGCTGTCAGCTCTGGAACTAGCATTCTCCAGTAGCTTAGGTTGTAAATGCAGCCAGGGTCGGGCGCCATAGGGTCTCCAAAGTAGGAGTAAGCCCTAGCCCTACAGCCGCCGCACACGTACTTATAGGGGCACTTACTGCAGTTACCCTTCAGCTTCTCCTTATCTCTTAACATCTTAAAGAGCGGAGCTTTCTCCCACAGGCTCCGGAAGTCCTGTTTCCTTAAGTTCCCCACTACCACCGGCATGAACACGCAGGGTATTACGTCACCGTTAGGCTGAATGCCCGCATATATCCTCCCGGCCCCGCACCCCCCTATAAACTCCGCCACGGCCTTAACTATTGGGTCTTTCCCGACGTAGAAGTGGGTAGGCGCCACTTCATCCCCTCCGCTGAGCTGTAGGGAGACCCTGCCGTACTGAGGGGCGGTACTGAATATCTCTAGTTTCCTTTTCCTCATCTCCCTGAAGATCGTCCTGAGGAACTCCTCCCTTTCATACGGACTTAGGTCGAGTTGCTTGATCTCCCTGCCTCTACCTACTGGGATGAAGTTAAAGAACACGACCCTCTTCACCCCCACCGACTCGGCTAAGTCGAGGATATCCTCGACTTCTCTCACGTTAGCCTTCGTTACGGTCACGGCCATAGCATGGCTAATGCCCAGCTTGACCGCATTCTCGAGGGCCTTAATAGCCCTCTTCCAGGCACCAGGCGTCCTCCTAAACCCATCATGCTTCTTCGGGTTAGCGCTGTCCACGGAAACCTCGACATACCTTAGCCCAAGCTCCTTCGCTTTCTTCAGCTCCTCCATATTGGCGAAGGTCCAGCCATTAGTGGCAACAGCCATGTACATCCCCCTCCTAGCCCCTTCGTAAAGCACCCTATAGAAGTGCGGGTGTATAGTGGGTTCTCCGCCGCTTAGCGCTACTGCGGCTACTCCGGCCCTATCTAGCTGTTCCAAGACCATAAGCTTCTCCTTAAGGTTGAGTTCGTTAGGAAGGGGCTTATCGGCCCTCTGGTAGCAGTGAACGCACTTCATGTTGCACATATTGGTGAAGTTCCAGACAACGAGGAAGGGAGCGGGTAGCTTCTGAGGTACGGTGACTCCATATAGCCCTAGCCCCTCTAATACGAGGGTTGCCCCCCTCCTTACAGCTCTATCTCTGAGGGCCTTAGCCGCCTCACTCTCATCACCTCTAAGTAATTTTACACCGGCCTTTATCAGTAGGTCAAGCATGATTATAAGCCACCTTGCAGCTAGGCTACAGCATAGGGGCTCTTCTCCTGCGAAGCGCGACAACGCGTGGTAGATCAGAGGGGCTTTAATGCCGCCGTCCGAATACGAACACGTAGCCTCCCTTAAGGCAGCCTTCAGGACGAGCCTCGATGCGGGGTTCCCGAATAATAGCCTTATACCCGCTAAGAAGGCACCTACTCCACTTCTCTTATTTCCACTCAACCTATCACCCTTAGAGCTTGTGCTAGCTTCTCTCTAATAAGGGAGAGAAGCTCTCTTGTCAGTATTCCGCTAAGGTCCTTAAGCCTCCCAGCCCTAAGCTCGCGTATCACGAACTTTGTCCTGAGGTAAAACTTCCTGTAAGCGAGGCACAGCATCTTAGCTAGTTGCTCTCTAGTGAACCTAAATCCTCTCATAACGGGCCTTATCGTCGTGTAGTGCTCCCAGTTGAAGTCCTCTATCAACCCCTGCTTTAAGGCGTAGCGATAAATCGGTGTTCCAGGATAGGGGGTTAATGCTGTGAACTGCACGTAATCAGGGTCTAGGTCGATGGCGAAGTCGACGGTTCTCTTCATGTCGTCTACGGTTTCCCAAGGAAAGCCGAGGATGAAGGAGGCTAGCGCGCACCCCCCTAGCTCCTTCCTCCACTCGAAAACCCGCTTAGCCTGCTCTACGCGAATGCCCTTTCCCACTCTATCTAAGGTCTCCTGGCTAGCCGACTCCACGCCAAAGTAAAGTATAACGCACCCGTTGTCAAAGAGGAACTTCATGAAATCCTTGGTCATATGATCCACCCTAGAGCCGCAGGCGAACTGGAGGTCAAGCCCCCTCTCCTTAACCTCCTTTACGAAGTCGTAGATGAACCTCTTATTCATCGTAAGCTCGTCATCGGCGAACGCCACATACCTAGCTCCGTACTTATCGTATAGGTACTCGACTTCCTCCGCTACCTTGCTCGCCGATCGGAACCTAACCTTCCTCCCCCAGAAGTAGCTCGTAGTGCAGAAGGAGCAGCCATATGGGCAACCCCTGCTAGCCATTACGTGCGCCACCCTAATCGGCTTGCCAAGCAAGGTATACTTCTCCATGGGTAGTAAGTGCCAGGCCGGTAGGGGTAGTTTATCAAGGTTATCTATCAGCGGCCTAGGGGGTGTGACGACTACCTTACCCTCCCTTTTAAACGCTATACCCTTAACCCCTTTAAGGGCTTCCGGATCTAGCCCTCTCTCCTCTAGAACTCTTACGAGCTCGAGCGTCGTAACCTCTCCTTCACCTCTCACCACGATGTCAACGCCGGAGTTCAGCGCCTCCTCGTACATAAAGGTTGGGTGAGGGCCGCCCGCTACGACTACTACATCCTCGCCTAACTCCTCCTTAACCATCCTAGCCGCCGCGTACCCCTTAGGAGCGGTTGGCGTAAGGAGGGAGAGCCCGACGACGTCGGGGTGCCACGATTTAACCTCCGATATCCATTCTCTCCTCGAGAGTCCTAGAGTAGGGGCATCAACTATCTTGACCTTAAACCCCTCGTTCTCTAAAACGGAAGCTATCCACGCTAGCCCGAGCGGAGGAGCTCTCACTCCAGCAACTCTATATATTTCTAAATTGTGAATATCGGGAGGGAGAGCCAACAACACTCTAAGCATTTCCTTCGCCGTTATAGTGCTAAGCATTAGAGGCGTATAAGGATTTATTGAAGAAATGGTCTTAGAGAATTAAAGTAAAGATGTTAGCTTACAATAAATTGACTAAATAAGGGAACAGACGTATAATTTAACTTTAATAAACACAAAGGGAACTTTGAAGCAACAGTCTAAGCATAATGCACGAGAAGCTGTCTATATAGCGTTAGTAAGGTAAAGCAAACGCTGATAGAATCCCTAACTCCTTAAGCTTATACTATTGAAAACGATCAAAGCCTCTAACTGTGAAATTAAAAAGAAAAATTTCTAATATTATTGTTTAATGTTATTAGAATAGAGGTTAAAAGAAAACAGGAAAGCAGTTTGTAGGTTGTTAAGGATAGGGTGAGCTTTTAGGCACGCTAGTCGCCTCATGTAGTCTTAACTGCAATAACACTAGTACTTTCGAATAGAGATCTTAAAGTTATGCGTGAACTTAAACTTTCTAACCTA
>CAZAZN010000005.1:0-13210 GCA_964489665.1 uncultured Thermofilaceae archaeon | reverse complement strand
TTAAGATCATGACCTTGCGACGATCATCACTACTGGTTGTTAAAAATACTTTTTAGCGAATTTAAAGTACATTATGGGATCATCTCTGACTTAAAGCAAAGATATTGAGCGTTTTAACCGCATCGATGCACGCCGAGTCCTCTCGTAAGGAGCGAAAACGATATAACCGCTTTTCTACCTCCTGTTACTACCATGTCATTTGAAGAGCTAAAAGTTCAAACCAAAGGGGGAGCCACCCTCCTGGGCCTCTTCGTATCGCTTATAGGCTTCCGGCTCCTAGCCGACGCGCTTTACTTCGCCTATCACTCGCTGGGAGGCCCTCGCACTTCCTGGTCAACCCTCATCTACACGCTAGCCCAGCTGGTAGGCTTCGCCGTCCTCCTCTACGTCCTCAAGAGGGAGGGGCAGCCGTTTTCAAGCGTCTGGTTCGGCAGCGGAGGCCTCGGCGACTTCGCCTACGCGATGGCCTTCCTACTCCTAGCATGGATCGCCTGGTGGCTCCTCGACGCCCTCGGCGCCGCCCTCGGAATACCCGAGGTGAAGTGGTGGGAGAGGTGGCCTATAGCCACGCCGATAGACGTGCTTCCCATCGCTGTGTTCAGCTTAGCGGCGGCCTTCTTCGAGGAGGTGTTCTACAGGGGTTACGCTATAACTAGGCTCTACTCCCTAACCGGCAACATGGCCCTAGCCGCCGCCGTATCGATAGCGTTCTTCACCGTACTCCACAGCGTCTTCGGCCCAAGGGTAATGCTATGCATCTTAGGCTGGGGAACAATAGACACCCTCCTATTCCTCTACAGGAAGAGCACTAAGGCGTCCTTCTACTTCCACATAACGAACAACGCGGTAGTCTACGTACTATTCCCGCTGCTGGGAATGTGGAGGTAGCCTTCCGCGAACGCCCTCTTGGAGGCCGGTTTTGCGCGCTTCAGAATATAGTCTTATATTTCAGAACGTCAGAAATTAAGGCGGAATGTCGGAGAAGGTCTTCAGGCTTAAGGTGGGTAAGAAAGGGGAGATCTACACGACGAAGGAGTTCAGGGAGCTTGCGGGAATCAAGGCTCCGGGCGAAGTGATAGCGGTCGTTAAGCGGGGCGTAGTCATAATAAAGCGGCCCATATCGCTAGAGGAGCTACTTAGGGGAGAGCCACTGGTTAGGATAACGTTCGAGGAGGCTGAGAGGCTGTCCGAGGAGGCTCAGAGGGAGTATGGGCTATGAAGCTCCTTCTAGACACCACGTACATAATGCCGCTGGCTGATGTGGAGACCGAGAAGTTCCGAAAGGAGGATTTTAAGGCATTAGTAGATATATGCAATTCCAACAGAATATCGCTCCTCTTGTCTCCGTTATCGCTCGTCGAGCTTAAATGGGTGATCATAAAGCTTGGTAGGAGGAGACCGCGCCTGCTACGCGCCCTAAGGCGGAAGTATAGGCTGTTGCTGAGGTTCGTGCTACACGGGAACGTGCTGAGCCTAACGCCCCTAGTCGACGAGGAGGTAGACGAGAGGGAGAACGAGCTGCTAGACGCCGGGATTACCGACTACTTTGATAGGATGATCTTCGCGACCGCCCTTTGCTACGCTGACGCCCTCCTAACGGAGGACGACGCCCTTCTTAGCACTTGGGCAGAGTCCAGCGAGTACAAGGAGCTGATATTAGCTTACAACTGGAGCCGGTTTAAACGCGAGTTTAAAGCCTAGGAAGCACGCTAATATCTCAACTTCTTCTAGGACAGCTTTCCAAGGGCGCTAGGGAAGTTGCCTAATGGGCTCAAGCCCGTACCCCCATTTTTCAGGAAGTGTCTCTCGTCCTTAATTAAGAGAGCTCCTGTCTCGGGTAGACCACCTGGAAGAGCTTTTCCAGGATCGCCTTCTCCCCACAGTAATCCCTACCGATATAGTAGTAGCCCCAGAGGTACTCGTAGAGGGTGACGTACGAGACGTAAGCGCTATACCGGGCCAGCTTCAGGAGGAGCTCCCTATTACCTTCCTCTAAAATGCTATAACTACGCTCATATCCGCTATCACCTTCTTAGCCATACGCCCTTCTCCCTCAACCTCATCCTCAAGCACCTCAGCTCCTCCCTCTCCTCCTCGCTAAGCCCTCGCTCTTCAACGTACTTGAGAACCTCAACGGCTAGAGCCATCCTAGACAGCTCTAGGGGGCTCCTTACGGCCTCCTCCATGGTGCGGCAGCCCATACGCTCCTTAAAGTCGAGCAGCCCGGCATAGGTCTCCTCGCGAACAGCTATAGTCCTCAACCTCCTACCCGTAACCAACAAGCATAATTATAAGCTTATAACGATATAACCCCGCCCTAGGGAGAGGCCGCTACAACGCGAGGATCGCATCGGCCTAGGCTAAGCCTCCTCGCGAGAGCATGACAAAGAAGTCAGTCCTATACGAGCTAACAGTACTCGTAGCCCTAGCTCTCCGGCTTTCGGCCCAGTAGCTCCCTAGCCCTCTTCAGGAAGGCTCGGACCTCCTCCTCTATCAGCGCTACGACTCGCTCCATGTACTCCTCCGCTCTCTCCCTACTGAACACCACGCCCCCCTCCTTTTCGCTGTAGTTTATCACCGTGCCGTGGAGCGGGTAGGCCCGGAAGCCTCGCGAGTAAACCACTATCTCGACCTCCCTGTACGCGCCCTCCCTGACCAGGTCGGGCCTCACAGCTATCACGGCAGCCGTCTCGTCCGTGCCGGCGTGGCCGCCCTCCTTTCCCAGCACCTCCACGGTCACCCCTCTCTCGCGAGCCAGAGTCCACCAGTCCACTACGGCGACGGCCATCCCCCTTCTCCGTCCACAGCCTGAACGCCGCCCTCGACAGCGCCTGAACCTGCTCGCTCCCACCATGCCCGTTAACTATCACAGCGCACCTAAACCCGTGCTCCGCCATGCTCGAGAGAACCTCGAAGACCAAGCTCTCGAGAGTAGTGGGCTCGACCCTCACAGACCCCGGATACCCGTGCAGGCTCCTAGTAACCCCGTAGTAGATCGTGGGGAGCAGCACGGCCCCCAGCCTCTCGGCCAGCCTCTCCCCTATAGCCTCGGGTATTATCGCGTCCGTCCCAAGAGGCAGGTGGGTACCGTGAGGCTCGATAGTGCCAACGGGAAGTATCACTGTGTCAACCCCCTTCTCTAGAAGCTCCCTTAACTCCTCCCAAGTCAGCTCGTGGAGCTTCAACAGCACCAGCCACCTCCAAGGAGTAGTGAGACGCTAAGAGCTGTATATCACGGTTCCGACGCTCCCGGTAAATTACGCTATCGATAGCCGCCTCGAGAAAAGCGATAATAGCGGGCCGTTAAACTCTCCGAAGGTGTCGGCCTTGAGCGCTAAGAGGCACGCCGTAATACTATTCTTACCGGCCGTCGCCAACATCTCCGTCTCCTGGCTAATAGGCTTTTACGTGTACGCGGTAGTCAAGCCCCCCTACGAGCGCTTAGGCATCGAGGTCATGAAGTACGCCATGACGTACAACTTCTACTGGTCAGTCATACAGGCGACTATAGCCTACTACGCAGCCAAGGCCATGGGCGGCCTCAAGTGGCTAAAAGAGCAGTACTCGCTAAAGGACGTCAAGGGCCCTAAGAGCGCCGCGCTAGTAGCCGCGCTGGTAGCCGTTGCGATAAGCGTAATCTTCGGGTTCCAGTACATCTCCGCCTACGCCTCAGGAAACCCCGAGGCCTACTTCAGCACCTGGAGGCAGGTAATGAGGGAGCTCCCCCTCTGGTCGAAGATATACCTAGTCGCGATAGCCCCCTTCACGGCTGGCTTCTTCGAAGAGATATTCTGGAGGGGCTACGGGCTATCAAAGCTCAAGGAGTGCATGAGCACTAAGCGAGCCATAATCCTCCAAGCCATAGCCTTCGGCGTATGGCACGGCATATCCCTACACACCATCGCAACCGCAATCATAGGGCTACTATTCGGCTACATCTACGCGAAGAGGAGGAAACTCCTCCTACTCTCAACAGCCCACGTAATAACAGACATCATAGGCTTCTCACTCGCCGTGCTAACCTAGCCGTTAAAAGCGGAGATCCGAGGCTTAGAATCAACGCTCCACAGTAAACCGTTAAGTCAAGGCTGAACGCCCCCTCTTAAGCACGCCCTCCTCCCGCATCGAGAACGAGCCCTCCCCGCTAAAGTGAGAGGCTTATACCTTAACTTCGTTGTTAATTACTCTAGGTGCGGAGCCGTGGCCACAGTCGTGCGCGTAAGGTATGAGAAGGGTGTCTTCAAGCCGTTGGACGAGGTGGAGTTCGAGGAAGGCGAGGAACTTGAGTTCATAGTCGTTAGGAGGAGGTTCAGCGGCTTCACCGAGGAACTCGGCAAGTACGTGTTCAGAGTAGATCGCGACGTCGTCGGCGAGTTCTGCGGCGAGAGGAGGTAAAGTTACCTAAGCATTGCTTAACCCTAGTAGTCGTCGACATTTATCACGACCCTAAACAGGCCGGTTAGGATTCCCAGCGCCCCCGCCTTCGAGAAGGACATCGGCGGAGTAGCGTCAGCGGCCACCCTCGCCCTCGGCCCTTGAAGCCGCCTCAAAGTCCTCCACCAGCTCCTCAAGCGCGTACCGGAGCGTAACGCCCCGCCTCGCAAGCTCCGAGAGGAATTCCCTAACGCTCAAACCAGCTAGCTGAGCGGCGTACCCCAAGCTACACCTACCCTCAACGTACTCCTCCACAGCCCTCCTCACCCTCAGCTCCCCAAGAGCCTTAACCAACAGCATCCTAGCCAGCACCGACTTCCCAACCCTCACTCTCCTAGCCTCCTCCAGGATCTCCGCCTCCCTCCTAGGCAGCCTCACGAGCAAGTACATAGTTCCCATGGCTCACGATAGGTTCCCTATGAACCTAAATATCTTAACAAGCGATGCTAAACAGGCTAAACCCTCACCGCTAATAGAGGAGACCACTAGTCGTATAGCGAGCCTCCTCCGCTAAGCGCGCGAGGCGCTAGACGGGCAACCCCACGCTTACAGGGCCTTAAACTGGGAGAATGTTATCTTAACTTCAAGATAATGCTACCTGGTTCGTATTCATTATTGTTTTTCTGAGAATTCTATCAAACAAATTTTCTATTATCGCGGGCTTAAGCAGGGTTATTAAACAAAGTATATCCAGCCTTTAACGCGTTCAAACATTTCTAAAGCGCGTCTTACTCTTTCAGCGGTCTGGTATAGGCCCCGACGGACGGATTTAAAGCGGACAATTATTACCCCAGTCTCGTTAAAGCCGTCGCGGTGAAGCCTAACGAAGTCTCTAACATCCATCGTTAAGACCACGGCGGAATGCTCATTAGCAAATTTAAGTATCTCGTAATCACTAGCACCACTTAGCCCTAGCTCCGCTACCGTGTATACTTCTACCCCTAACTTTCTGAGCAAGCGTACGAGGCTCTTAGGGACGTTCTCGTCGGCTATTACCAACATCGCCCTCTAAGCGGGAACCTTCTTGAGCTCCCTGTAGAGCTCTTCCTCCCTCTCACGCTCCTCCAGCAGGGCCTCGGAGTACCTTAGCCCCGCGCGCCAGATCCTCTCCTCTTCCTCTAGCTCAGCGTCTATTTCTTCGCGGTGTTCCTCGTAGTACCTGAGCGCGGCCTCCACTTGCTCGCGGGTCAGGTGCGGGTACTCCTGGAGGATCTCGTCTACCGTAAGCCCCTCCTTAACCATCGCCACTACGTGGCTAACGGCTATTCGAGTCCCCGCTATCCTAGCCCTCCCTCCAAGAACCCCAGGGGTCTTCACGATTGTCTTCATAGCTCCTGAACATGAGCGAGCAGCGCCTTAAAAACGTCAAGCCGAGAGTGTGAGACCCGCAAAGTCCAGCGCTTAAGGAGCTGGAAAAAGCGCTACGGCGAACGACGTGATAAAGGACCTGGGCAGCCTCGCGGGCGAGCACGCAATTCCCTAGCTCGTAGTAGGTTCTTCAGGCTAAACCACCACTAGTAAGAGGAGACGACGGAGCTCAAGTCTTCCTTTATAGAGCTCTAGAAGAACATAGTGAAGGTGTAATGAGAGCTAGCAAGCTGTCACAGATCTCACAAGTACTCACAACCCTAGCCCCCTTACCTGCAAGCATTTCTCACATTAGCGGACCTATAGTAGATGGAGGCGTTCAAACGCCCAGCCGAATAAAAACATCGACTAAATCGGGAAATTTGCAAGAAGTATTATATACCGTTTCTCCAACGTCTAGGCAGGGGATAAGTAGCGATGTCTAGAACGAGCGAAGCTTTCAAAAACTTGAAGAAAGTAATCCCCGCGATAACGTTCGCGAGAAAAGCAGACGTCAAGAAATACCTTAAAGCATTCAACCTAGACCTAGACAGAGAAGAGCACAAGTGCGCCATATGCGGAAGGAAAAATCACCCCGAACAACATCGGAATAATAGTCAGCAACGGGAAAAACCCTACTCACATGCGACTCCTGCATAGATAAAGTAAACTTCTTAACACTATACGAGTACCTTTAAACTTCAATCATAAGATTTAGATGGTATTCAACCTTCTCCGCGATTCCCTAGCGCTAGCAAGCGTAGCTACGATAACCAAACAGGAGACCCGCAGGCCTACTCCCCGGTCTTTAACTTTTACTCCAACTCCTCCAAGTACTTTAAAGCTACGTCGTCCCCAGCCCTCTCCATAAGCCTCAATACGCCTCCTAACAGACTCCTTAACCTCTTTAAACGCTTCCTCCTCCAACGGCCCAACCACAACCCTACCCTTCTCCCCATCGTACCTTATGTACACTGAGCTCTCAGGGTCCGAGAACGGCGAAACTAGCGGCTCATCTCCTAGAGCACTTGCTGTCGAGAATCCTCAAAAGCTCCCTATACCTACCCTGCCTCATATATTGAAGCACGAGCTTCAACACGCTCCTAACCACCGATTCTAGTTTCTCGTTCGTCTCGCTCAGCTTAGCCTCGGGAGGCAGGACCCCGTGCTGCACTCTGTTCCTTAACCGCACCGCCTCTTCTACAATCCCTACCGCCTGGGAAGACCCTAATAGCAGCGCGACCTTACAGGGTAACACGCTTAATCTGCTTAATGTCTCGGCTTTCCTTAAGGCTTTATCCAGCGCCGCCACGAGGTGCGTTATCCGATTTGCTTCATTAGTTTCAGTTGTCGATTGCCAGTAATGCATCATCGCCGTTGCGAAGTGCCTAAAGTCCTCTTCACTCAGCTTAACTATAAAGTCCGCTACGCGTTTCGCTTCTTCAAGCTCGCTCCTAGATACCTTTACCATCTCCCTCGCAGGAAAGCGCATAGCTGGGCACTCAGGGCACGTCATCTCAACTAGGAACTCGCAATAGGGTATACCGGCAGTATACTGATAATCGCACGGACCTACACCATCCGAGACAAGCATTAGCGAGTACACAGCGGCTAAAAGGCGCCTAGCCGCATCCTTAAGGGAGGTGGTTACGGGGACCACAACCGAGAACCTCCTCTCGCTAAAGTCAAGGTAGGGAGCATCCTGGAACGTCACCCGCGCACCCGCGATCACGGCCTTCTCAAGATCCGGGCTCCAAGGCCCAGCGCCCACTAGACTGATGCGCTTAGGCCTCTCCCCCCGCAAGATCCTCTCAACCAGCTCTAAAGCTGAGCGAATCGCCTCACCCTCGCTTCCCCCGCCGATTAAGCTCCACTCATACTCCTCTAGAGCCTCGTCGAGTAGGCGCTCAGCGTACACCTCTAGTAGCTGACGTCTAACGCTAGGCTCCAGCCTCAGGATCAACTCCCTCCTCACGGAGAAATCCCCTGCTCTCTTTATCTCCCATATAAAGTCACAGTTCGACAGCAGATCAGGCTCAAACACCATGTTAAACTCCCTAGCTAGAGCGTCCAGCACCAAGGGGCTATTCACCAGCTCCTCCACAACCTCCTCAACGACAGGATTAAACCTGAACCCCCTAATCCTAGGCGGCCTAGAGGGTTCAACGCACCTATCCATCTCAAACCGTACTCGAGAAGGCTTCAGCTCGCCACCCGCAAAAGCCTCCAGAAACCTCCTCACGGCCTCAAGCAGGCCGCCCAGCTCACCCACCATCAAGCTACTAACGCCAAAGGAGCTTAATTAAACTGACAAAACCCTCCTCCCTTTAACGCCGCCGAGAAGCTATAGCCTGTTAAGCTTAAGGGATAGGGAGAAAAAGAGGGGCTAACCCTTACTCGTCTACGAGATCCACCGCGATTCCGCTCGACTTCGAGGGCCTAATAACTATCTTCTTATCGATAATTATAGCCCTCTTATCCTCAGAAAACTCGATACTCCTCGCAGTCTTAGCAACCTCCGTAAATATGAACGCCGCCGCCTCCCTCGGAGACATAAGGCCCGTGCCGCTAAGCCCCCTCTCCAAGTGCTTCTTAAGCCTCTTCCCGCCCATCGAGACCCTACAAGCAACGGTCACTAAAATATTTTTCCTAAAACTAAACCTTCCGAATATCAAATCTGTATACGCCTACCCAGCTTATAGCTAAGCGCTGCGACTCACCTAACCTATCCAAAACAACAGGTAATTAGCGCTCAACCCAGACCCAGGGGAGCCACCAGATGAGCCGTAAGACACCGGCTAGCGCGCTCCGGTAAACTCGGGTCCCTGAAGACCTTCCTCTTAACGCTTCTCTTATCCTCTGAGAACCCATTCTCGCGGGTAATTTAAGCAGCCAAGTTAAATAAAGCGATTCCTGCAGGTCTATGCTAGATTAGGCTAAATTAAGAGTAATAGTAAACTAGCTGGTACAAGTATCGCTTCGGCTCCCTTGTTGTACTCGTAAAGGTCCACAGTGTCCCTTGTTGCTACGATTAGTCGTGCTCCCATGAGTTCCCTATGAGTATAGCGAGCTTTCTCCTCAAAGTCACTTCTCTTAGGTTTTCTCGACGTGGTTACCTCTACCGCCAGTATCACTTGGCGTCTAAGTAGCCTATTATAGTACCAGGCTACGCAGTCAGCGTATTCTACCGGCTTCTCCACGCTTCTCGTGCTTCCCACACCGTAGTTGAGCGTGTCAACGCCGTACTTAAGGGAGGGTATCCTAGCTATGTGTGAGCAAACTATAGCTTCGTATAATTGCCTAAAGATAC
Organism: uncultured Thermofilaceae archaeon; assembly: GCA_964489665.1. Classification (GTDB taxonomy): domain Archaea; phylum Thermoproteota; class Thermoprotei; order Thermofilales; family Thermofilaceae; genus CAZAZN01. Next base: position 4,119 of record CAZAZN010000005.1, on the reverse strand, counting down.
TGTTCGGGCGTTCGGCCGTGCTTTCTATAAGGTCTTTAGCCGCATTGTATATCCCACTTCTCACACCCCTAGATACCCAGTATATGGAGTTGAATATGAGCGGGTCTAGGTAGACGAGCTTAAAAGGCTCTGCAGGTAGCGTATGCACAGTCATCCTGTCTACTGCTATAACGGGATCCAGCCTTAGGAGCACCCTAGCTCCCTCAAGCAGGTACTCTAAATACGCCTGAGCCTCGTACAGTTTAAGCCTCTTAACCCCTCCTACTGTTTTAACGATCTCTACCTGCAGTTTATCTAGGCCCGTCGTAAAAGCCGCTCGATGCGAAAGGGCGCTTTTTAAGATCTTCTCCAGCGTACTCGAAGACAAATGTACTGACCGCCCATCAACTTTTATCGTGAACTTCTCGGCGTCCTTCACCAGCAGCTCGTAGAAAGTCGTGTAGTGTTCATCTCCCACATCTCTCTCCGGGCTACTTAAAACGCTGTAAATCGCCGAGGGAAAACCTCCCGTGTACATGTACAGCTTCTCAAAGTAAGATCGCGCTATATCGCCTATACTGCCCTTCATCTCGTCGAAGAGCTCGAGTATTCTGGTCTCTCCAGGCACCGCTAACTCCTCCAGCGCCGCTAGCCTAGAGCTCAGCTTCCTCAAGTTCCTACGACCTCCGCCGCGATAGCTTTCTCCAAGGAAGCGCGATACCTCCTCTGAAATGCTCTCGAGAACCTCGCTGAACCTTAGCGGATAGTAGAAGCGCTGCCCTCCAGCGCGCTCACCCACGTTACCCATCCTACCCTTTAGCTCCCTCTTCGCATGGCTTAGCTCCAGCGAGTAGCTTCCCGTAACCATCACGAGAACGCCGGGCCCTATTACGTGAGCGTCAACTAGGTTCTTCAGCGCTGTAGCCCACTGCATGTAGAACGTGGCCTCGTCTATGAAGAGAAAGGCCTTACCGTACCTCCTCTTCCTTTCAATAATGAGCTTCGACAGGAGGCCGCGAAGGGATATCTCGCCACGAATTAAGCTCCTCCTAATCTCCTCTACGTCCAGCGATACGTAAACGATGCTACCGGGCCGTGCACCTAGCTTAAGCATCTCGAGTATCAGCAACTTCAAGAGCGTCGTCTTCCCAATCCTCCTCGGCCCCCTAATGACTATTATACCCCACTGATCCTCTCGCTCCATCACGGGCCTAATCCAGTTCTTAACAGCCCAGCACTTCATCCTAGGCACTATACCGCTCCTCTCAACGGCTTGAACGTCCTCATCCCTTAAGTGCCATTCTGGGTCGCGCCACCACGGGTTAAACTCCTCCAAAACCTTGAGAACCCTTACCTCCGAACCCCGCCTACCTACGCTCCCTAAGCTTCCGCTCAAGCATAACCACCCTCCTCGCCGTAACGTCAACCTTAACCCTAAGCTCATCCACAGCAGCCTCCAACCTACTAAGCCTCTCCATAACCTCCCGCAGCTCCCCCTCCCCAGCACGCCCCTCTAAATAAGCCAGCATAAGCCTCTCCACTAAATCAGATATCTTAAAGCCCTCCTCCCTAGCCCTCCTCTTAAACTCCTCGTAAACCTCCCGCCTAACCCTAACGAAAACCCCAACCTTACCCATAGCACTCGATACTAAACGATATCTTATGCTATAAAATAATATCATCAGATATCATTTCATATCTCATAATATCAATCGATATCATTTGATATCGATTCTAACCTTCCTATGCTTAACGTAAACAGGCATCACAATCACCTCAACAAACCCCTAAGCTCCTCCCAAAACAGCAGGTGAACAGGACATGTTAAAATGTGAGATTACGCCTGAGCTTCTTCTCAATTCCATCGAGCTAAACTCCTTCTCCAACGTAAAGCCACGCTTCTCATGTGATTATACACGCCTTGGCGAGTTCCTCGCGCTCCGCGCCGTAGTCATGAAGGGATTGTCTACTACGAGGACTCGAGACCAAGTATTTTAGGTAGGTTCTTCTTATGCTCCTTTACCCTCTTCTCAATCTCTTCAATAATATCCGAGGGCAATATCTCAACAACTCTCTCTACTGGAGTTCTCCTATCCCTTATGAAGAGGACGTCCGCCCCTCCCCCTACCGATGCATCAACGTCCTCAGCTACCCAAGAGATGATGTACGCAATGCGCCTAGCCGCCTCCTCTACGCTTAGCTGCTCCGGCCTTAGCAAGAACTTAGCTAGCGATAACGCGTAAGGCCCTCCATGTCCAGTACAAATAACCTTAACGTGCTCCCCGTAACCCTCGCTGTGAACATAGTACAGGTTAGCCTTGCCGTAGCTCAAATTCTCTAAGCCAGCAAGCACCACCCGTGCAGGTGACCTGCTGCCGACGCGCTCTGAGTACCTTCGAGTGAGCTCCGCTATGATATCCTCCGCCAAAACTTTAAGCTCGTAGAGGGTTTCCACGCCACGCCTCCTGCTAATCTCGTATTCTAAAATATAATAGAAGTCATCGACTATCCCCGTTAACCCCTCGGCGACAAAGATTACGCTATCGTGAAAAATGAAGTACTTATGGGTGTACTCGACCTCCATGCCTCGCAGTATCTTCCTATCAGCCCCAACCGCCACCCCGTCCTTAGCCCTAATACCTATTATCAACGTCAAACTGCCTCACCACCCCTAATCAAGGTCAAAACACGCTCCCTACTACGCCTAAGCTCGCTTCTATAGTTATACAGCCTGAGAATATCGAGTGGAGAAGCCGACCTACCTATCCTCTTAGTCCGCTCATTAGCCTCACGTAAAACCTCTAACAGGCTCTTCACAAAACCACCCCGTAAATTATTGTAAATTCTAGAAATAAACATCTATCCTCTCTAGCTGGCAGGTTTCTAATGCAATTGCCCTGCAGGGCAGTCTAGCTGCCTTTTTAAGTCGTAGCTAAGCGCCCGCAGCCTCACTAACTTGCCTGAGTAACAAATAATTATTGTTATTTTCCTTAAATACCTAAAAACGTGGGCGCTAGCGAGGGCCGCAGAAGGCCTAGATTCTGCCCCAGATGCGGCAGCTTATTGCTCCCCATAGGAGGAGACCTAGTATGCTCGCGGTGCGGCTATAGAATAGAGGACATACGCGCATTCCTCGGACATATTAGGAACTTAATCCTAACGGAAAAAGAGGAGGAGAAAAGGAGAGCTAGGAGGGAGAGGCAGAGAGGCAAGGTAGTGAGCCTATCCAGCGAGCTAGCAACCATCGAAACCTACGGCGTAAGCAGCTTTGCAGAAGGAGACGTCGTAGGATTATACAACGAGAAAACCTCCTCGATACGGCCAGTAGGAGTAGTCGCCGTCGAAGGCGCTAGGGAGTTCACCGTACGCCTAATACGGAGATCTGGCATAGAGGAGGGGGAGGAGTACGAGTTCTGCAGAGCGGAGGTACTAGTAGGCTACGACCTCCAGCTAGAGCTGATAGACGGTATCCTTCAGAGAAGGCTATCGCTAAGGGAGCTATCGGCGGTAGCCGTAGCGCTCGGGCACGTACCGCTAGGCCCTCCCAGGAGAGTCAAGCTGCTCGACATTAGGGACGTTAAGGGAGAGTTCAATCTAGATGAATTCCAGGTAGAGGCCGTCGAGTCCATCCTAGGCCTAGGGGAGGGCGAGCTACTGCTAATAGTGGGGCCTCCCGGTACTGGGAAGACCAGGGTCATAGCTAAGGCGGCGCTAGAGCTCGCGAAGAGGGGCGAGAAGGTCCTCATAACCTCCCACACTAACAGGGCGGTCGATAACGCCGTCGAGCTACTACCCCTAGACATCACGGTGAGAGTAGGCGTACCCGAGAAGGTAATGCCCCACGTCCGCAAGTACCTGCTAAGCTACAAGGCAAAGACGCGGCTAGGGAAGGAATACGAGGAAATAGAGAGGGAAATAGAGAGAACGTGGAAAGAGATCGACGAGCTACGCAAAAACCTGAAGGAGTGGAGGAGGATAGGGCTACGCGATAAGGTGTACAAGCTTAAATGGGCGATAAAGAGCAGGGAGGCGCGGCTAGGCAAGCTATACTACAAGAGAAACCTCCTACTCGAAAGCGCCTGCAGAGAAGTGCTGGAGGACGCCAGCATAGTCGGGTCAACCCTCATAAAATCACAGCTA
>CAZAZN010000004.1:0-50690 GCA_964489665.1 uncultured Thermofilaceae archaeon | reverse complement strand
ACTTTACCGAGTAACCCCCCTTGGCGACGGCTTAAGCGAAAACGTGCTCGACTACTACGGCATAAGCCTAGAGGAGAGGGGCCGGAGGAGGGGAGGGAGCTTAGGGGAGGTCGCGCCCCGCACAGGTCCTTAGGCTTTAGCTGGAGGCTCTAAGAGGGAGATAGCGTATGTTGGTGGACATCTGGAGCAAGATGGTGGGGTACTACAGGCTGATGGGAACCTAGTAGAGTTCCACGCTTGGAGGATGTACTGGGAGGTTTAAGCCGGTCAGTCGTTAAGGCATTGTAACCGTTTATATTTGGAAAATATTTTTCTCCTTTCTTAGTTTCTTAGGGGGTGGATATGGGTAGGGTTGAGCTAGGGTTCTCTTACTAATCGCCCTCTCCCAAACCTCCTACGCGATATGCCTAGCGACCCCTTCGCCGGAGACCTAGCTCGAAGCTGTTAAGGGGCTGACCTCCTGCTTAAACACTTACCTCCCGCCCCTCTCAGCCTCCATCGTACCGTTCATGCCCGCTCCAGCGATCCTAGCGTTCGTGGAGGGCTTCATGCTGCTAAGCCTCGCTAAGGAATGGGGTAGTTGCCTAGCCTCAAAGGCGACGCTAAGGCTTAGGCTCCCAGCCCCCCTACTAGGAACTCTAACTCCCTTTCAGCACTATAATAGCCGTAAAAACGGCTACTGCGATAGGGTGGAGAGCGGTGGGACCTGCGTCTCTAGGGGGCTGGTACGCCGAGGTTCCCGGCAGCGAAGTCGAGATCTACCTCTTATCGACGAGAAAGTAGCCTCTACCATGCTCTAATGCGATGTAAGTGAGGCCTGAAAGTTTTTCCGAGTTAAACACTTAACCTTACTTAAGGATGTACGAGCTACCCCTGAGGCTCGCTAGGGCGTTGTGTGAGTTACCCTACCTCCCGAGCCCTGAGCGTGTTATCGATGTAGCGCTCAAGCTCGCTAAGCCTCAGGAGGGCGAGCTTTTCGCTGATCTAGGGTGCGGAGACGGTAGGGTGCTGATTAGGGCTGCGAGGAAATACGGGGTCTTCGCCGTGGGCTTTGAGCTAAACCCCCTGCTCGTTAAGCTGGCTAAGAGGGAGGTTAGGCTTAGCGGCGTTAGCCACCTAGTGGAGGTGGTGAGAGCCGATTTCTTTACGTTAGACCTTTCCAGGTTCGACGTAATATACGCGTTTCCCTCGCCTAGCATTACGAGAAAGCTTAGCTTAAAGCTAATATCGGAGTGCAAGCGCGGCTGCAGAGTCGTAGTCCACGATTACGAGCTCCCCCTACTGGAGCCGAGGGCCGAGGTTAAGCTACCCAGCCAAGGCCCCACGTACATAGGGTCCTGCTATACCTTATTTAGCCGCTAGCAGATAACGGCTACGAAACTTTTTAACTCGATGCGGCTAGGCTATTATCGGCGCGAGGTGTAGCCCCTTGGCCAGGGTGGCCGTTAGGAACCTTACGAAGAGATTTGGCAAGGTAGTAGCGGTTGATCACGCGACCTTTGAGGTTAAGGATGGAGAGTTCGTAGTGCTCCTCGGGCCTAGCGGCTCGGGGAAGACCACTACGCTTAGGCTCATAGCTGGCTTAGAGGTGCCCGATGAGGGCGAGATATGGATAGGCGATAGGCTGGTCAACGACCTACCTCCGAAGGACCGCGACGTCGCGATGGTGTTCCAGAACTACGCCCTCTACCCGCACATGAAGGTCTACGATAACCTTGCGTTCCCGCTGAAGCTCAGGAAGCTGCCTAAGGACGAGATCAACAGGAGGGTTAGAGAAGTGGCTAGGCTCCTTAGGATCGAGGAACTGCTAGACAGGTACCCTAGGCAGCTCAGCGGAGGCCAGCAGCAGAGGGTAGCCTTAGGCAGGGCCATCGTGAGGCGGCCTCAAGTGTTCCTCATGGACGAGCCGCTCAGCAACCTGGACGCTAAGCTAAGGATCTACATGAGGGCCGAGCTTAAGCGGCTCCAGAGGGAGCTTGGCGTTACGACGATCTACGTAACTCACGACCAGGCCGAGGCCATGACTATGGCTGACAGGATCATCGTATTCAACGAGGGCAAGATCCAGCAGATCGGAACTCCCAGCGAACTATACCACAAGCCAGCGAACCTATTCGTGGCGGGCTTCATAGGCGCTCCCGCGATGAACTTCTTCGACTGCAGCCTCGTAGAGGAAGACGGCGAAGTCGTGATAGACGCTGGCTACTTCAGGGTGAGGCTACCTAAAGACTTAGCCGAGGTTGTGAAGAAGGAGGCTAAGAGCAGCGAGCTAATCTTAGGCGTTAGGCCGGAGCACATAACGCTCCTCGAAAAGCCGACTCCCGAGTCGTTTGAAGCGGAAGTCTACGTCGTAGAGCCGCTGGGGAGCGAGACCATAATAGACTTCAAGCTTGGAGAGAAGATATATAAGGCCAAGTATCCTGGCGAGATAATGCTAGCTCCAGGTGAAAAGATACATTTAGCGTTCGATATAAATAAGATACACCTATTCGATAGGAGGACCGAGAAGGCTATAATCTAGCCTCCCAGTATTTTGCCCGTCTATTCTCTTTAGGCTGTGAGGTTAGCAAGTGATTTTTAGGTTCCCCTGATCAGAAGGTAGGCTAAGGGGGGAGGCTAACGCGCTCCGTTAAAGTCGTAGTGCTCAACCTCGGGATCGAGGTAGAGGCCGAGGTTGGCGAAACGCTACTAGATATACTGAGGACAGCTGGCGTTAGGCTATCGGCACCCTGCGGCGGCTTAGGGCTTTGCGGCGGGTGTAGGGTTAAGGTTCACGGCGCCGTTTCCGAGCCAACGAGCGCTGAGAGGAGGTTGCTGGGCGACGCCCTGAACCGCGGGTGGAGGCTTGCCTGCCAAGTCCGCGTAATCGGCGACTGCACTGTTACGGTACCAGTGGTCAAGGAGGTTCCCCCGAAGGCTAGGCTCGTTAGGCCGTTTAAGATAGCACCCCTCGTTAAGCTAGTGCCGCTAGGCAGGATTTGGCGGCAACACCCGTCGATCGAGGAGGTGGTTGCGGAGGCGGCTAGGAGCGCGGGCCTAGACGTGCGCTCAATCGGGCTCCCTGCTATACGTAGGCTCTCCGAGATCCTGAGGAGCGGGGAGCCCGTCGTCTTGGCGGTGAAGGGGAAGGAGGTAGTAGGGGCCTCGACTAGCTTAAGGGGCTACGGCCTCGCCGTGGACATAGGCACGACCACTATCGCTGCCTCGATAAGGGATCTGAGCAGCGGGGCGCTACTCGCTGAGGGAGTAGCGCTAAATAAGCAGGTGGAGTTCGGGGCCGACGTCATTTCTAGGGTAAGCTACGCCATTAGAGGGGGATTCGAGGAGCTTAGGGTAGCATTCACGTCCACTATTAACAGCCTCGCGCGCGACCTCGCCGACCGCGCTGGGATCGACTTGGAGCAAGTCTACGTCGTCGCTCTCTCAGGGAACTCCGTGATGACGCACATAGCGCTGGGTGTTAATCCGGCGACGCTCGGGTCCCTACCTTTCGAGCCCGCCTTTAGGCGCTCCATCGAGGTTAACGCCTCGACACTCGGCCTCGACATTAGCGAGCAGGCGGTCGCCTTTAACCTACCGCTGATGGGGGGCTACGTTGGGGGAGACGCAGTAGCCGACGTGCTGGCTTCAGGGCTGCTAGACTACGGAAGGGCGCTCCTCCTAGACGTGGGGACTAACGGCGAGGTCGTGTTAAAGGCTGGCCGCAGGCTTCTCGCGACGTCGGTCCCCGCAGGTCCCGCCTTCGAGGGCGTAGGCCTCACCTCGGGAATGTTAGCCGTCGAGGGAGCCATAGAGTCCGTTAGCCTAGGCGCTGATCTCTCGCCTAAGTTTAGGGTTATAGGCGGTGGGCAGCCGAAGGGGATATGCGGCAGCGGGTACGTGGACCTGCTCGCCGAACTCCTAAGGCTTGGCCTGTTGAGGCGCGACGGTAGGTTCGAGCCCGTAGAAGGGAGGTTTAGGTCCGAGGATGGGGTTCTTAGGCTACCGCTCTACGAGGACGAGGAGGTTAGCATAGTGCTAACCCAGCTCGACGTTAGGAAGCTCCAGCTAGTCATAGCGGCGTTTAAAACGGCGGTTAAGCAACTCCTCAAGGCAGCTCGCGTAGACCTAAGCGATCTTGAGAAGGTCTTCGTAGCGGGCGCATTCGGCCAGAAGCTCGACGTGAATAATGCCCAGGAGGTGGGACTGCTACCCCCTCTGCCCGAAGAGAACATTGTATTCATAGGTAACGGCTCGCTAACTGGCGCTGAGATGTGCATGCTTTCGGAGGAGGAGTTTGAGAGAGCTCAGGAGGTAGCTCTCAAGGCGGAGGTAATCGAGCTCCCCGAAAGCGAGAGCTTTAGGAGGACGTTCATAGGCGAGCTTAAGCTAGGCTGGGATTAGGGCCGTAAGCCCCGAGTACGTAAACGACGCCGCGAAGTAGGCCATTAGGAGGGTTAAGGCCGCTAGCAGGGCTTTAAACGGCTTCTGTCCCAGCCTTCTACCCCTTGACCCTAGAAACGCTACGATAGGTAGCCACACGAGATCTAGCCAGGCGTGCAGGGGGTACATGGCTAGGACTAGTGGCCAGCCGCCGCCTAGGCATGATAGGATATCGACCACTATTTTCACGCCTATCGTCGCCCACCAGAGGAGGAAATGGGGGTTAAGCCCGGTTAGCAGCGCTCCGAGGATGAAGGGGCTCGAATGGCTAGCGCCGCGCGCTGGGGATCCCGTCGATCCGCGCAGCAGGTCTTTAAGGCTGAGCGCCGTGTAGTAAGCTAGTACTAGCCCGCCAACTAGCGAGACCGCCGACTGAAACTCCCTGCTCGATACCAGCGCGGACGCGCCTAACGCCAATAACAAGATGAGGGGAGCCTCAACCGCTACGTGACCTAGGGCAGCGTAGAGCCCGGCCCTCCAGCCCTTCTTAGCGCCCTCGGCTAACAGTGCAAAGGTGAGGGGGCCCGGTGATAAAGCCCCAGTAGCCGATAACACCACCAGCTCCACTACGAGTCCTACTAGCTCGCCTCCATGCATGCGCGTTCAGGAAGGGAGCGTGCCTCTTCAAGCTACCGCTAGCCGTAAAGGGCTACCTAAGCCCTATTAACGATAAAAATTTAGCTCGGAGCGATTATTCCGTTAATAGCAGGCAAGGGATCAAGTTGAAGCGGAGGAGTAGAAAGTACACGGTAATAGAGCTAACGGTGGACCTATCAAAGATTACCTACTCCGAACTGTACACCCTTCTCACGGATTTAGGCGGGAAGATAGTGTTCTCAGGCCTTCCAAGCAAGGAGCTTAAGCTTAGGGTAAGGATTCCTAGGGCAAAGGTAAAGGAGCTTAAGAAGGCGCTTAACGATAGCCTGCTAAGCTCGTCGCAAATCGAGTGAGTATGCGGGTTAGCTGGCTCGACCTAGACCTTACGATGTACCCATCCTTCGTTAGAGCGCTTATGCGTAAGCTGCCCGATGGCAGCTGGATTAGGTCCGTGGGGAGGTGGGCGGGGTGTAAGATCAAGATAGCGAGAGGCGAATTGGTATGCGACTGCCCAGGGGTTGGAGTCTACTGGTCAGGCGCCTGGTTTAATCCTCACGAGAGAGCTTACCTCCTAAGGAGCGAGGGAGCTAGGGCGCTCCTACGGGCGTTTAGGGGTTTAAGCTTAGCGGTAGACCCCTTCGAGCGTGAGCTGATCTTTATTCCGATATTCCTGTCTCGCAGGACCGATTACGAGGCTAACGTGCTGAGGTGGTGCGATAAGCTATGGAGAGAGCTTTCCAGAGTAAAGGACGTAGCGGAATTGAAGGTAGAAGCTGCTGGCGCCAGTTACCAGTTAAAACAGCTTAGAGAGATGCTTCCCGAATTCCTTAGTAGGCGTATACGGGATATCGACGACCCCTGGGAGGCTAGGCGCGAGCTCTTACGGCTAAAGTTTGTGGGGCCTAAGGTAGCAGATGCCTACCTCCTCTTCACAGGGCTCGACACGTCCTCGGCGCCGGTCGATACCCACTTAGTTAAGGTCGCTAACCGCCTAGGGCTTGCGCGCTGGTCGAGGACTCCGCAGAAGAGCTTATGCGCTAAGTACACGTGCGACGAGTGCCCTGCTAGCGATAGCTGCCTCAGGAGCATCATGGCTAGGGAGTATGGCGAAATGGCGGGCTGGGTTCAAACCGCCGCCTACGTCCTCGACCGCCTCTACTGTGGCAGGCGGCGATGCGGCGAGTGCGGCGTAACCAGCGTCTGTAAGGAGGCTAGATAAGTTCTTCAGGAATGTTATTGGGGCTATACGCTATTAGGGGCTTAATCTTAGCAGCTTTTAGCCTCTTAACGACGTTAGGATAGAGGAAGACGTACTCCTCTTCAAACTCCTCAACTAGCACTCTATCGATCTCGGCTAGTCGTTGGAGGATCCTGCTCCGCCCCTCATCTCCGCTAAACGAAAGCATCACCGCTGGATGGCACCTAACCCCGTAGTCGAGGAGGTTCTTAAGCGCCTTGAGCTGTAGCTCAAACGCCTCAGGCTTAGCTCCAGTTAACTTGCTAAACTCCTCGGGGGACGTCCCCTTAATGGATACCCTAACGTGAACCCTAGTAAACTTAGAGAGATCCCTAGCATAGCTCTTATCGTAGCCTATCAGTATCCCGTTAGTCTCAAGGATGAATAGGTACTTCCCGCTAGCTTCGACGAGCTCGAGCAGCCTTAGTAGGTGCTCCCTCCCTATGGTCGGCTCGTTGCCGCTGACCCTTAGCAGCCTATACCCCCTCCTCGACGCTACCCTATCTAGAGCCGAGAAGATACTCTCGGGAGGGTAGAACCTGCCTATCCTGCTTGGGTTGTCGCGCGGCGCTCCAGACCAGCAGAACACGCACTTGAGATTACACCCGACGCAGTCGGCAGTCGCTATGCCTCCGTACCACCTGCCTCCACGAGCCACCCTGTAGTACTTGCGCTCAACCCCTCTCGTGACTATGGGCTTAAGCCTCTCGGCGAGCTCAACTGGGTCGTACACGGGCTACACCCCCTCGATAACTTCGAGCGAGAGCTTCATTATCGAACTCCCAAAGTCATCTATCCTCCAAGCGGTGAACTCGGGCTCCCCTCCCTGAAGCGCTACGATTAGCCAAACCTCCCCAGGGCACTCCAGCATCCTCTCCCTATCGCTAAGCGAGGGATAGGCGCTACCGCGTACATGGCTGTGAAAAAGCCCTATGTATTCCATTCCGCGCTTGCGCCACTTAATGATCTTTTCCATCCACTCCCTTACGTCGAACCAGAAGGCATCCTCCGCCCCTAGCACGTTCTCAAGCTCCTCGATCGCCTCTATCCGAGCTACGCCCTCGCTCACGCGCCCCATGAGTACCCCGCACGCCTCTCGAGGGCTCCTCTCCCTAGCTATCCTAACTATCGCGTCTAGAACTGCGCGGGGGATTACGAGCCGGTAAACGCGCTCGATAGCTCCCGTAGAGTAAGATACCTCGTGCACCACTTACTAAAGCTCTAGCCAAACGCATTAATTTAACCAAGGTGAATAGCAAGCAAGGTGTAGTGGTATGGCGAGGTGCGACTACTGCGGCGCCGAAGTCGACCTCCCATTTAAGTGTAAGTACTGTGGCGGTACATTCTGCGTTAAGCACCACCTCCCCGAGAACCACAACTGCCCCGGGCTAAGGCGCAGGGCTGGGGGTAAGTGGTTTGAGGTGCCGCTCTACGAAGAGCCTAGGGAGACTATAAGGGTACCTCCCAGGCCCGTAGCGCCGCTCACAGTCTCAGCCGCTGAGGGGAAGGACCTAGCATTGGCAACGTTCTCAGTTTTCCTAGTATTCCTCAGCTACTTTAACTGGCCGCTTCGACCGCTCCCGCTAGTGTACCTGCTAGCGCTTACCCTGTTAACCTACCTTACCCACGAGCTAGCTCACAAGCTCCTAGCCACGTACTACGGGTACCCCGCTCGCTTCGTGCTCTCGAGGGAAGGGTTCCTAGCTACGCTCGTAACGGCCCTGCTACCCATCCCCATAAAGGTGGTAGCTCCTGGAACCGTAGTAGTAGAGGGAGTGTTAAGCAGGTATAAGCTAGGGGTCATAGCGCTAGCTGGCCCCCTCACCAACGTGGCCATAGCGCTCCTAGCGAGGTTCGCGGCGTACGCCGTACCCCCGTTCTCCCACTACCTCTACGGCGTCGCCGACGTTAGCGCGTGGATAGCCCTATTCAACCTCATACCGCTCCCAACGTTTGATGGCTCTAAGGTCATTAGGTGGAGCGCCGCTGCGTGGCTCTCGATAGTAATCGCCGCCCTAGCTCTGTGGCTTCTTTAACCTCTCCCTAAACCTCTCGATCAGCTCCTTAAGCAGTCGGTAGACCTCCAGGGAATCCCTCTTGCTTACCACGAAGATAGTATCCTTATGCGCCGAAATGAACTGCGTAACGTTAATCCCCCTCATCGCGACGATCGAGGTTACATAGGATACCACGCCGGGCGTCGTTATTATATCGGGAGGGCTTATCATCACGACAGCCGACTGGTCCCCGATGAGCTCCTCTATGTTTTCGCGCGGTATGTCAGACAGTATCTTCTCCAGGGTCTCGAGGTCGACTACGAGGCTAACCTGGTCTAAGCCGTGGGTTAGCTGGAAGAACCTTGCCCTCTCAGCCCACCTCGCGAGGAGGGGCGTGTACTTTATGAAGTCCCTACCCTTTAGGGTGAGGACGGCTATATCGTCAATCAGCGTTAGCGTGCTTCCGGCAATGACGTGGCCTATCCTCTCCTCGACGCTGCACATCCGCCTCTCCTCGGATTCCGCTAGGCGGATGAGCGCCATCTTAATGGCCGCTATCGAGACCTTCCTCCCAAGCCTCTCCTCAACCTCCCCTCTAAGCGCCCTAGCTAGCGCCGAGTAGTTTACGATCTTGGCCCTTAAGGCGTCTAGGAGGAATGGCCTTAGCCTAACTATTTCCCTCACTACGTTGCTTACGCTAGGCTCTCGACTTCTAGAACTTAGACGTTCCATATGTCACCACCTTAAGCCGCGTAGGCAAGCGTTAACGCTAGCTAGCCTCCAGCCTCTCATCACGATATGGAACAAAAGAGTTTCATATATAGTTATTGTCGTTTCAAAAGGAATATAGCCCCTCCCGCCCTCCTTCCCCCGGTGGTAGCATGCAGGGGAAGGTTCTAGGTTATGTAATTGGAGCTCTGATAGTTGGAGTGCTAATAGGCTACGTAGCCCACCTAGCCTTCGCTGGAGAGCATCCTGTGCTATCGCGCTGTAAATCGGAGCTATCGTCGTGCCAAAAAGAGCTATCAGCTTGTAAAGGCGAGCTTTCGAAGTTTAAGAAAAGCTACCTTGAAGAAATTAAAAAACGTGGGAAGCTGATAGTTGGCACTTCCGCGGATTGGCCGCCCTTCGAGTACGTTAAGGACGGCAAGATAGTCGGCATAGACATCGAGATAGCTAAGAGGATAGCTAAGGCGCTGGGCGTCGAGCTGGAGATTAAAGACATGAAGTTCGCTGCGCTGATACCCGCCCTTAAGAGCGGGCAGATAGACATGATCCTCGCCGACACAACGCCGACGGCTGAAAGGGAGAAGGAGGTCGACTTCTCGATACCCTACTACACGTCCAAGGGCTACGCCGTCCTAACCCTAAAGGAGAAGGCTAGCGAGCTCAAGTCGATTGAGTCCCTCTACGGCAAGAAGATAGGGGTCCAGCTGGGCACCATACAGGAAGAATGGGCTAAGGAGAACCTAAAGGGTAAGGCGGAGATAATCTCGTACGACAGGGTCTACCCGGAGATGGTAATGGCGCTTAAGAGAGGCGACATAGACGCCATGATAATAGGAGACATAATAGCTGGCGTGCTACAGAAGCGCGACCCGGACCTTGCACTAGCCTTCTACGCTGGCGCGCCGACGATAGGCGCGGCCGTAGCCGTCCCAGAGGGTGCCGAGGACCTGAAATATGAGGTTAATAAGGTTCTGGAAAGCCTCATCGAGAGCGGCGAGATGGCTAAGATCTTCGAGGAGCAGATCGCCGAGTGGCTCGGAGAGTAGCTAGGGTGGTCGGATATTGCTAGAGACCCTGCATTTTATCATAAAGATCATACCTTACCTAGCGGAAGGGCTAGTGATAACTCTCCAGGTAACCGCGGTCTCATTTGCAGTAGGCTTTGCGCTGGCAGCCCTGCTTACGCCACTTAGGGTCTTCGCGCCTACCCCCCTCTCCGTGCTGGCTAGGGGCTATATCGAAGCGTTTAGGGGGACCCCGCTCCTCGTCCAGCTACTTCTCATATACTTCGGCTTACCCTCGCTGGGAATAAAGCTCGACCCGCTCACAGCGGGCTTCGTCGCGCTAGGGCTTAACAGCGCGGCCTACCAGGCCGAGATCTTGAGGTCTTCGATAAAGGCGATACCCGAGAGCCAGTACCTCTCTGCGGAATCGCTCGGCATGAGCACCCTTCAGATATACAGGTATGTCGTACTGCCCCAGGCCGTTAGGACGGCGATACCTGCTCTCGTTAACGAGTTCGTGACACTAATTAAGGAGAGCTCCCTAGTGTCGATAATAGGGGTAGTCGAGCTGACGAGGAGAGGAGAATACCTGGTTGCTTACACGTTTAAGGCGCTCGAGGTCTACGTCGCCGTAGCCCTCCTATACTTCCTCGTGTGCGCTCTAGCCTCGCAGACTACGCGCTTCCTAGAGAAGAGGCTCGCGATACCCGGCTACACGCGGGGGGTGATGTAATGGCTGGGCGCGAAGTTCTCACGGTAAGGAACCTTAGGGCCGGCTACGGCGATACGGAGGTGCTTAAGGGCATTAGCTTAACGGTCTCCGAAGGCGAGAAGGTAGTCATCATGGGTCCCAGCGGCTCCGGCAAGTCGACGCTATTAAAGTGTATCGTAAGGCTTGTGGAGCCATGGGAGGGCGAAATATACCTCGACGGAATTAACGTAATGGACCCCAAAGTTAATATAAGGGCCGTTAGGGCTCGCACCGGCTTCGTCTTCCAGAGCTACAACCTCTTCCCCCACATGACGGTCTTAAGGAACATTACGCTACCCTTAGAGGTTGTTAAGAAGCTAAGCAAGAAGGAGGCAGAGGAGGTAGCGCTAAAGGTGTTAAAGCAGGTCGGGCTGGAAGACTTCATCCACAAGTACCCGCTAGAGCTCTCCGGGGGGCAGCAGCAGAGGGTAGCTATCGCTAGGGCCCTAGCAATGGACCCCGTGATACTGCTCCTCGACGAGCCCACCTCGGCCCTAGATCCGGAACTTAGGGAGGAGGTGCTAGAGACGTTAAGAGACGTCGCGAAGCAAGGTAGGTCAATGTTAATCGTAACGCACGAGTTAGACTTCGCCGAGGACGTGGCCGACAGGATAATCCTAATGGATAACGGCGTCGTGGTGGAGGAGGGCGAGCCCTGGGAGATCCTCTACAGGCCTAAGAAGGAGAGGACTCGGAGGTTCCTGAAGAGGATTATGAGGAAGCTAGCTGAAGCCTACGTAGCTTAACGCCGCTGAGAGGATAGGAGATACTAGGAGAGAGGGTAGGAGGTCTCCAATCCTCGTCTTCTTTACCTTTAATAATTCTAGCCCAAGTCCTAGTAACAGCACGCCGCCCGTAGCTGTTAGGTCCGCTAGCAGGTGCTCCTCTAAGATTGGCTTAACGAGCTGGGCGAGGGCCGCTAGAGATCCTTGATAGGCTAGGAGCGGAATGACGCTAAATAGGACGCCCACCCCCATGGCGGCTGCGTACGCTACCGCTACGAAGCCGTCCATAACGGACTTCGCCAATAGTATGCTGGGGTCTCCGAGACCGTCCTGAATCGAGCCTATAACGGTCATCGGACCTACGCAGAACGTCACGAATGAGGACACGAGACCTTCAGCCACTTTACCTCTCACTCCAAACCTCCTCTTCAGTAGCTCGCCAAGCCCTTCAAGCCTCTCGGTAAGGCGTAAGGCCGTTCCGAGCACGCCGCCTAGGACCAAGCCTAGCACCACCGCTACGGGGCTGTGTAGCCTAACCGCCATAGCCCCGCCTAGTGCTAGCGTGAAGAGCCCGACAGACCTCAAAACGCACCTCTCCAACTGCTTAGGTAGCCTTCTCCTAGCCAGTAGCCCCGCAGAGCCTCCTAGTAGCACCGCTACGGCGTTAACGAGGGTTCCTATCACGCTCTCCTAGAGGCCTCGCGCGGTAATTTAATGCTACTAGAGGGCCCGCTCTATGAGCTCCCTAAGGGCCCCTAAGCCGCCCTCTAAGCTCCTCGAGACAAGCCTCGAGTTAAACGAGATAGCGTGCTCAGCTAGCAGGTCGATATGCCTCCTCTCGATTCCGAGCTCCCTAAGCCTCAGCGGGACGCGCCTCTCACGGCACCAGGCGGCTAATCTCTCGATTAAACCACCGAGGTTAACGCCCATCCTTCGACACAGCTCCCTTAGGCATTCGTCATTGCCCCTGTAGAGGAGGAGCACGGTCACTGCTATTGGTGTCGACGCTAGCCCCTGCTCCACGTCTAGGAGGGCGCTAGCCGCATAATCGACGGCGTGGCAGACGGCCGTACCGCACGCGCTCACGGCAATAGAAGAGAAGAGCGACGCCGTAAGCCTATCCCCCTTCACTAGCAGCTCGACCAACGACTCGAGGGCTAAGAGCCGAGCTAACCGGCTGGCTCGAGGCCTTACCAGCACATCGAGCGAGGTCGCGAGGAGCTGGGAGTCGGCGCATCGCCTCGCCTCGGCATCGCATAAGCGATAGACGGTCTCGTCTAGGACTATTAAGAGTCGGTCGTCGGCCGCTACCCACACGTCGCGCTTAGCGGGCGACTTTACGTCGCTGAGCTGGGCTAGGCTAGACGCGTCTAGGGCGGAGCCTCCCACGACTAGCACTGAGTCCACCTTAGCGGGCGCGCGGGGAGCTAGAAGTAGGCTAAAAGGCTCTCTAAGCGTGGATAGCACTTTAACGGCGCTTGGCGCGTAGATAACGCCTACGCCGAGTAAGGCGTCAAACTCGTAGCTACTCCTAATCCGCTCCAATATGTCGACAGCGCACCTCCGCACAACCTCTAATCCTACGACCCTCGCGCCCATCTCCTCGGCGGCTTCAGCCGCTTCCCTAGCGACGTCGCTAGCTCCCTCATCGCTTAACACTAGTACCCTACGCTCGCGGAGCCCTGAGTAAGTGTAGGGTAGGGAGTATAGCCCTCGCCCAATCCTTAGGTTTAGGTTTAGCTCGAGCTCCTCGAAGCTCATGTTGATTAGAGCCCTCGCCCACCGTTCTAGCGATGAAGTACGGAGTTGGGGTGGATATAGGGGCTACGTATACGCGCGTAGTCGTAGCCGATGAGGAAGGCAACTTCCTGGTTAAGAAAGGAGATCGAACGGTTTCTAGAGGCGACTCGATGGCCATTACGCGGCAGGTCGCTAGCCTGATAAGGGCTGCGCTAAGGGAGGCGGGGGTAGACGAACGAGAGGTTAAGGGCATAGGGATAGGCTCTATAGGCCCCCTCGATATAAAGCGGGGAATAATCGTTAAGCCGGCTAACCTCCCCTTTGAGAACGTCCCACTAGTGGCCCCGCTGAGGGAGGAGTTCGGGTGCCAGGTCACGCTAGTGAACGATTGCGTTGCCGCCGTTATAGGGGAGAGGGTCTTCGGCGCTGGACGGGAGCACGAGAACTTAGTCTACGTTACGATAAGCACGGGCATAGGCGGCGGCGTCTACGTTGACGGGCGAGTGCTCCTAGGCAAGGACGGGAACGCCCACGAGATAGGGCACATGGTAGTCGATCCCGAGGGTAGGCTGGTCTGCGGCTGCGGGGGGAGGGGTCACTGGGAGGCCTACTCCTCGGGGACTGGCATCCCAAACCTCGCGAGGCTCATAATCTCCGAAAAGCCTAGGGACGAGGTTGAGTCCAGCCTGCTATACTCCCTGGTTAGCGGGAGGCTTGAGGAGCTGACGGCGAAACACGTGTACGATGCGGCTAAGAAGGGGGATAGGCTAGCGAGAGAGGTCGTCGACAGAGCCAGCTTCTACAACGTGCTAGGCTTCGCTAACATAATCTCGGTCTACGACCCCTCGCTAATTACGGTTGGAGGAGCGGTCGCGCTAAACAACCCAGACCTAGTACTACCTCCCATAAAGGAGAAGGTAGAGGGGTACACGATAAACAGGGTCCCCGAGATTAAGCTCACGCCGCTAGGCCCGGACGTAGGGCTCTACGGCGCCGTCGCGCTAGCGCTAGGCCTCGAGGAGATTAGGCGATATACCACTTAGTCCCCTCCCGTGTATCTGAAACCCTTATTCCGAGCTCTAGCAGCCTCTCCCTGATCCAATCTGAAAGGTCGTAAGCCTTTCTCTCCCTTAGCTTACTCCTAACGTCTATGACCAGCCGTATTAGCTCGTTCACATCGAACGGTAGGGGAGGAGCCTCAGCTAGGTGCTTATCGAGCACTCCCAGCACTCTGTTGAACTCCTCGAAGAGGGCTAGCGCCCTCACGGCGACGGAGTAGCTAGGCTTCTCCTCCAGCTTGAAGGCTAGGCTCGTAAGCCTGTAGACGTGGCTGAAGGCGGCGCTCGCGTTGAAGTCCCTATCCATCGCCTCGTAGAAGCCGCGCCTAATCTCCTGCATCTCCCTTAGCATCCTTATTTCGTCTTCGGCTAAGCTGTAGCTCGGCGAAGCCTCCCTTAAAACCCTCTTAACCGCCGAGACCGCGGCTACAAGCCTCTCGAAGTTCCTCTCAGCCTGCTCGAGGGCTTCCTCGGAGAAGTCCACGATCCTCCTGTAGTGGACCGTCGCTAGCCACAGCCTAACGACCTCAGGCCTAAACCTCTTGAAGAGATCCTTAAGGGGAACTATGTTGCCGAGGGACTTGCTCATCTTCTCCCCCCTCACGTTAACCATGCCCGTGTGGAGCCAGTACCTCACCCACGGCCTGACCCCTAAAGCCGCCTCGCTCTGGGCCCTCTCGTTCTCGTGATGGGGGAATATTAGGTCGGTTCCCCCGCCGTGTATGTCGAACTGCTTCCCGAGGTACCTGCTGGACATGACGCTGCACTCTATGTGCCAGCCCGGTCTCCCGGGGCCCCAGGGCGACTCCCAATAGGGCTCGCCGGGCTTAGCCGCCTTCCAGAGGGCGAAGTCGTACGGGTTCCTCTTCTCGTGGAGGAACTCCACCTCCTGGCCCCAGAGCTCCTTCTCCCGGCGCCCGCTCAGCCTCCCATAGTCGTCGTAGGCGTCGACATTGAAGTACACGCTACCGCTGGGAGCGACGTAGGCGTAGCCCTTGTCGATGAGGACTTGGATGAACTCTATGATCTCCTTAATGTGCCTAGAGACCCTCGGGTGCAGATCTACGCTTATGTTAAGCTTTTCCAGGCACTCCATGTAGTCCCTGGTGAAGGTCTCGGCTACGTCCTCCCAGCTTACCCCCTCCTCGGAGGCCCTTCTAATTATCTTATCGTCTATATCGGTGATGTTCTGCACGTGGATGACGTCGAAGCCCCTAAGCCTAAGGTACCTTTTGATGACGTCAAAGGCGACGTAGGTCCGGGCGTGGCCGACGTGAGTATAGTCGTAGACCGTGGGCCCGCATACGTACATCTTAACTACTCCAGGCTCTACGGTCTCAAAACGCTCTATCGACTTGGAAAGGGTGTTATAGACCTGCAACACAAACGTCGGTCACCCCCTCCCTAGCTAGCTTTACCGCTTTTTAACGTTTACCCCCTCAACTTCTTAGCAAGGTACTTCGAACTACGCGTAAGCCCCACGCTACTCAGCTCCTCCGGGTTTAACCGGTCTAGGGAGCCGAGGGGGACGTGGTGGAGCGCTAAAAGGGCTATGAAGTCGAGCGCATCGGCTAACAGCTCCTCCTCTAGGCTGGAGCTACGGCTAGCCGCTAGCTCAAGGGCCGCCTTGGAGGGGTGGGTGAGGTGGGCTAGCTTTAGGTAGGTCCTCGCGAGCTGCTTGCGGTAGACTCCTGGGAGGCCAGGCACCGACCTTACCATCTTAAGCGTGAAAGCCCTACCCATCTTCGAGTACCTGCCTAGCAACTCGTGGATCGAGACCCCCTCTCGCTCGGAGCGCCAAGCGAGGAAGCGCATTTGGGAGATGACTTCTAACGAAAACCTTAGCAGGAAGGCGGCTACGATCCCCTCGCCCCTGCGCAAGGCCTCCTCTACTCGGCGAAGGGACTCCCCTAGTGCGTCACGCCACTCGCTGTACGCGCAGGGGAGGTGGCTTAGCATTTTGAGAACAACTCGCAACGCGCGGTAGTTCATTAGCTCCTCTTCCTCTTGTACTCGTAGGCCGCTCTTACGAACGCTAGGTAGGGCGGTGACGGCCTATTGGGCCTGCTCTTAAACTCGGGGTGGAATTGGACTCCGACGATCCACCTCTTATCGGCGAGCTCGATCCCGTTGATTATCCGCCCGCTCGGATCCGTCGCCGATACGACGAGGCCGTAGTCCCTAGCCTTCTCGGCGTAGCTCCACATTATGTGGTACCTATGCCTAAACCTCTCGTAGACAAGGTCTAGGCCGTAAGCGCCGTGTAGCTTAGTGCCCTTAACGAGCTTCACTGGGTGTGCTGCAAGCCTCATCGTCCCGCCCTTGTTCTTGACCGCCTTCTGCTCAGGCAGCAGGTCGACGACGGGATGCGGCGTGTGTGGGTCGACCTCGGTGGTATTAGCCCCCTTAAGCCCCATTACGTGCCTCGCGAACGCTACGAACAGTAGCTGCGCGCCGAAGCATATGCCGAGGAAGGGGACGTCGTGCTCTATCGCGTAGGCAGCGGCCATTATCATCCCCTCAACCCCCCTAGAGCCGAAGCCTGGCGTCAGCAGCACGCCGTCGACGTGTGATAGCTCCTCATCTAGAAGGCCGGGATCCTCCTCGTACCTGGAGGAGTCGAGGAAGACTATCTCGGCTTTAAGCCCTAGGTGCGCCGCCGCGTGCCTGAGCGCCTCATTAATGCTTATGTAGCTGTCGTAGATCATCGTGTACTTCCCCGGCATGGCTATCCTGACCACGTCCCGGAACTCCTTGAACATTCGAACAACCTCATACCACTCCCTTAGGCGCTCCTCGACGGGCCTCGCCCTATCCAGCCCCAGCTTCCTAACTAGGTAGGCGCCCAGCCCCTGCTCCTCGAATAGCAGGGGGAGCTCGTAAACAGTATCCAGGTCGGGGTCCGAGATCACGGCCTCTAGCGGCACGTTACAGTACAGGCTTATCTTGCGCCTCACGTCCTCCGCTAAGAAGTCCTTAGCCCTCCCGACGATGACGTCCGGCTGAAGGCCCATGCTCTGCAGCATCTTCACGCTATGCTGAGTGGGCTTAGTCTTCTGCTGGCCAACGGTCTCTAGGTAGGGGACTAGCGTTACGTGTACTAGCGCGGTGTCGCCAGGCCTCTCCAGCCTTACCTGCCTTATCGCCTCTAGGAAGGGCATCGCCTCTATGTCCCCGACCGTCCCGCCCACCTCCACGACTAGCACGTCTGGCCTACTCCTCTCCACGACCGCCCAGATCCTCCTCTTAATCTCGTCCGTAACGTGCGGTATTACCTGGATGGTCCTCCCCAAGAAGTCGCCCTTCCTCTCCCTCAGTATGACGCTGAGGTACACTTGCCCCGACGTGATATTGTTCGAGGGGTGCATGTTCACGTCTAGGAAGCGCTCGTAGGTGCCGAAGTCCTGATCTATCTCAGCTATCGTCAGCTGGAAGCCCTCTACGGGCTCAAAGCGCCAGGCCTCCTCGCAGACGAAGACCTCACCGTGCTCTATCGGGTTAAGCGTGCCGGGGTCTACGTTCAGGTAGGGGTCCATCTTGATCATATCGACCCTGTAGCCCCTCATCTGGAACAGCTTTCCTATGGAGGCGGCGACTACGCCCTTCCCTATCCCGCTCAGTACACCGCCCGTAACGAACACTAGCTTAGCCAAGCACTGCCCTCGCCTCATATCAGCTACGGCTTTAAGTCGATGATGGTTAAAACCTCAGTGGCGATGACGAAGGTTAAAAGCAGGGGGATCTAGTGCCCGGATCCCGGCTTCCGAGCCTTAGGTTCTTAAAAGGTATTTTACGAACTCCTTGAGGAGTACTACGTCCCTCGTGTAAACGAACTCGCCCTCCCCGTGTACCCTGTTCTCCGGCCTCATCGCTCCGAAGCTGACCACGGGCATACCCCGCTGGAAGAAGAACGTCCCGTCGTTCCCTCCCAGCTCGGCGGCGGTCATGGGCTCCCACTCCTCGCCTACGGCCCTGTAGGCGTTAGCAACGGCGCTTAGAGCCTCCTTGACGAACTTCTCGTCCGTCGAATACCAGCCGCGCTGCCCGCCCGTAATCCTCAGCCTCGCCCTAACCCCTAGCTTAGCTACTGCGCGGGAGAAGTACGACATGAACTCCGCTAAGGCCTCCTCGTAGTCCTCCTCTGGTACGAGCCTTACGTCGAAGCCCGCTAGGGCGAGCCCAGGTATTATGTTGTGCTTAGCGGGCTCTCCAGGTCCTAGGCGCAGTATGGTTATGCTAAACCTACCCCACACTCTCACTAGCGGGGATCCCGGAGGGGACCTGTACCTAGAGACCTTCGACGCCCTTACGGGCTTGTACGTCGAGATGAGCTCGTGGAGGAGCTCAACTAGCCTCTCCACCGCGTTCTCCGCTTCGTGAGGGTAGCCTGCATGCCCCGCCTTACCCTCGACCTCTATCCAGCCGTGGACTACGCCGCTAGCGCCCACGGACAGGTAGTCGGCTCTAGCGTCTAAGATGGCCACCCTATCCCACTTGAGGCCAGCGTCCAAGAGAGCCCTCGCACCCAGCCCCCCTACCTCCTCGTCGCCAGTAACGATCACCTGCGGATTATACCTCAGCTTAGCGCCCTCCCCCTTAAGCTCGGCTAGCGCGAAGAGCGATGCCACGATAGCCGATTTATCGTCCGCAGCTCCCCGCCCGTATAGCTTGCCGTCTACGAGCTGGGGATCGAAGGGGTCCATCTCTAGCCCGTCGACAACCCACTTCTCCCCAGCTGGGACGACGTCGTAGTGGCTGATGAGGGCTATGGAGGGACCTTCGCCGGGAATAGAGGCTATAACCGTCGGGACCTCCCCATCTAGAAGATCAAGGACCTCGACCTCGAGGCCCAGCCTACGCGCTAACTCGGCTACGGCCTCAGCCGCCTCGCCGTAGCTGTTCCTAATGACCTCCCCGTCCTTAACCGTAACCGTCGACCTTATCCTAACGAGCTTCGCCAGCTCCCCAATCATCTCCTCGGACGTCATGGTCTCGATGATGTTGGGGCTAGGGCGGTAAATAGGGCTTCACATAAGCGGAATCTGCAGCCACAGGAGTAGTAGAGCTATGGCTAGGGGCACTACGCTGAATATCGGGCCGTACTTCAGCCAGTCTACGAACGAGACCGTTCCAACCTTCCTAGCCTCGAGCAGGCTAACGGCCACTATATTGGCCGTGCTCGCTATAACCGTGAAGTTGCCGAAGTACGTGCTAGCGAACAGGAGGCCCCACCACAGCGGGTAGACGTGGACGCCCATCTGCTCCAAGTACTTTATTATAGGTATGAAAAACGCCACGGTTAGCACGTTGTCAAGGACCGCGCTCAGCCCAGCGGCCGTAATGGAGACGGTTAGCAGGAGCGTGAGCTCACTCCCGTAGCTTAGGGTCTTAACGTAGTTAGCTATCATCTTAGTTATCCCGACCTTCTCCAGCGTGCCTATAGAGGAGAATAGGAAGATGAAGAACAGTAGGACCGTCCAGTCCACGCCCTCCTCAATTATCTCGTGAATCCTCTCCCGGCCCACGAGCAGCATGACGACAGCGGAGCCGCCGATAGAGGACGCGAGCAGCATGCTACCCTTAGCTAGCCCTAGTGCCTCCTCGATAACCTCGTGCATCGCTATGGCGGTGATGACGCCTAGGAATACCCCCCAGGCCTTGACTAGCTCGCTCCTAGAGATCTTCTTGTGGAAGAACGCGTCCGGTGGGTACTGGGACATTGCTAAGTCGAGGGCTCGTAGGTCCCTCCTAAAGATAGCTAGGCCTAGGCCCAAGGATACTAGGAGGGAGGTTGCAGTTATTGGCGTCGCCCACCTTATGAAGTCGAAGAACGTTAAATCGCCGCCCAACGCGATCAGTATGCCCACCGGATTGCCTACGACCGTAGCGCTACTACCTATGTTAGCTGCGAATACCATTAGGAGAACTAAGGGTATGGGGTTAACCCGGTACCTTAACGCTAGCTCCAGTATCATCGGTATCATGAAGAGGACGGCCGTTAGCACTCCGACCAGGGAGGAGAATAGAGCCGTCATGAAGTAAAAGACTGTTATAAGGCTTAGCGCTGTCCTGCAGAGGTGGCGCCTTAGATAGCCTATTATGTGCTCGAAGAAGGCCGTACGCTCCAAGTACTCGACTATTATCATCATCCCTACGAGGAACATTATAACGTCTAGGTGAGCGTGCTCAATGAACGTATGAATGTCGAGGGCGCCCGTTAGGAAGAGGAGAAATAGGCCGAAGGCGGCAGCGGGGACCTTATACTCCCAGTAGAGTATTATCCCTAACGTCATGAAGACTATCGAGGATAGCGCCGCTATCTGTAGCCTGTTAAAACCCAGCAGGACGCTAACGACTACCGTGACGAGAGTACCTCCTACTAGCGCTGCTAACTTGCTGGCCCTCCTCGAGGGCATCACCAGCACCTTGACCCTCGCGGCTCTTTCAGCGCCTAAGATAATAGGCAGGCATAATCACTATGGCGCATAATATATGTTTCGTAGGCTTTAAATTAACTTCGCCAGACGATTAACAGCCGTTAAGACGGATTATTAATCAACTATTTATACACATATTGAAATTACAGCCCAGTCCTTAGAGGGGCTCTAACCGAGCCCTCGACCCGCTGAGCCCTGACTAGTAATCTCTCTTGACAAGTACTTTCCTCCATTCTTTCACGTTAAAGAGCACAGTAAAACAGGCGAGGCGTAACTTAAACGTAATTCCTTATAGCAGGCCGTGGGAGGAGTAGGATAGGAGGGGGTAGTGAATGCCGCTTGAGGATATCGTTAGGGCTCTAGTGCAGAACCTTTCCTTCATCCTGCCTAGGCTCGGAGGAGCAGCAATAGCGCTACTAGTGGGCTGGGCGATAGGTAGGCTCCTTGGGGGCATCGCTACCAAGGTTGCGAGGAAGGTGAGGATAGACGAGACGTTCGGAGCTAGCACCGTCGGCAGGGCTTTAGCGGGCTTCAACATGACCCTAAGCGAGTTCATAGGGACCTGCTTCAAGTGGTTCATTTACCTAGGCTCGGTGTTCGTCGCGATAGACCTGCTCGGAATACCGGCCCTCGAGAGGTTCTCGGAGGCAGCCATAGAGTACCTCCCCAGCCTCCTCGGCGGTGTGATCACCTTAATAGCGGGCATGCTCGTGATAGAGATACTCGCTAAGATACTTAGCGAGTCGCTGGCCGGGATGAGGGTCCCGTACTACAGGCTAGCGATGGTCTTCGTGCGCTTCATACTTTACTCGATAGTCCTCGTCATGTCACTGTCGATAATGAAGATAGACGCCACCGTCCTAAACTCGCTCCTAAGCGCCATCTTCTGGGGCACCGCACTGGGGATCGGAGCGGCCGTGGGGATAGCGTTCGGCTTCGGTACGAAGGACTACGTCGCCGCTAACATTAAGACCTGGCTAGAAGCCGCCGAGAAGGCTGAAAAGAGCCAGCAAATCAAGGAGTACGAGGCTAGGATAAGAAGATACGAGGCTAGGATCGAAGAGCTCGAGAAGGAGATCGATAGGCAGAAGGAAATCATAAAGGACCTTGAGAACAGGAGGAGGGCCGAGATAAGCGAGTACGAGAAAGTGTCCTCAGACCTCGAGAGGGAACTTAGGGAGCTGATAAAGGACGCGGGAGACGTAGTCTACGCTAAAGGCGGCTATAGGATTGAGGTTAAGGACGTATCCAGGTTCCCGCTAACAAGGGTTGTAGTATTCCTAGCATCGAACGGGTTCAAGGTGTCCATTGAGAAGGGCAAGGAGGGATATCTGCTCTGCGCCAGGCCTAAGGTTAGAATTGCCTAGCCCCGCCGTTATTTAACTCGGTGCCACGATGGCTAGTTAAGATTAGGGAAGCCAATAGGTATAAAGCCTAAAGCGCTAAGCGCTAAAGAGGGAAGGATGGCGAATTTTAGGCGGGCGCTAGATGAGTACGCCCCTATTAGCGGGGAGGAGCTAGGGAAGCTACTTAGGGAAGCTGAAAGCGCAATAGGCTCGGTTACACAGAGGGTTGAGGAGTTCGAGGAGTGGAGCAAGCTAGGGTTCATAGACGGCAGCTACGCCTACGATGAGAGGCGAGGAGCGTTCGTAGCTGTGTTCTCAGCTGCACTGATACTAGCTACTCGAACTAGAGCTGGGATAAGGCTGTCCAGCAGGCTCGGGGGGTCTAAGGAGCCAGTCCCGTTCATCCTACTCCCGAGGGCGTATGGGGAGTCTAGGTGCTCAGTGATCATGCGCACGTTCGAGCTCCTAGCCGCGCTGGACGCGATTAAGCAGGGCGCCGAACACGTATACCTCGATGGGTCCTTCCTATCGCTACTGCTAACCCCCTCGGGCACGACGAGATGGATATACTCCGATCTTACGTCGCTCCTACCAAAAGAGGACGTGCTATCGTTCTTCATACCAGCCTTAAGGAAGCTTAGCCTAGCCGTAGACGAGGAGTTAGACCTCGTAGAGGAGAAGGGGGCTCGAAGCGTGTTCATCGAACTCCTCAGGAAGACGACTAGGCTCGTTCGGGATACGTACTACGATGCCCTAAGGAGGATACGCGGAGCTAGCGCTAGCATAGCGGCTAAGCGCGCGCTGCTCGACTACACCGCCCTATCGTTTGAGGAGGGGGCAGCGCTCGCAACCGCTTACCGGCTACTAGAAGAGGCGAGCGAGAGGGAGGCGCGGCTGTTCTGGATAGCTAAGGACAGCGATAGCAGGATACTGGCCGAAGCGCTTGGACTGCACGGCTGGTACACGGACGTATCGCTGCTCGACTACTGCTGGAGGCGCGTGGGAGACGCGGTCCTTGACGTATCGAGGATGGCTAGGCTAAGCCCTGTGGGAGAGAACTTCGTGAAGCCCGAGGTAAAGGGTCTCCTCGTAGAACCCGGCTTAGCTAAGAAGCTGTACAGGAAGTGGGGGGCGTATAAGATCTTCTACTTCAAGCTGACGCGGCTCTCCCCAGTGTTCCAGCTCTCGTACCCGGCCGCCTACGGGAGAAGCGCGGGGGAGGAGGCGATAGGGGCCTTAACGGAGCTCAAGGATAACAAGTACGGCTACCCTAGACCACTAGCGTACGTGCACCACATGGCAGTCGTTAGCAGCGACCTAGCAAGGCTACTAGGCGACGAGGGCTGGAGGAGGGCTAGGAGCGAGTTTGAGCGCACTATACTCTCGAGCCCCGGGCGCAGGCTAGCTGGGCTGAGGTGAGGGGCATGGAGGTCGGTAGGGTCGTAGGGGTCTACGGTAGGAACGTAATGCGAGTTGCCGTACCCGAGGAGAAGCTGTACTTAGTGGCTAGGCCCGGCACCTACGTTAAGGTTAAGTCGCTATCCGGCGGCTGGCTCTACGGGCTCGTAGTAGGCTACAACCTCCTAGACGAGCTCTACAGGAGGGGGAGGATAGTCGAGGAGCTAGAGGGCTACGAGGAGTTTAGGCCCGCGAGGAACGAGCTCCTAGCTAACCTAGTCGGGTACGCGGAGGACGGTAAGCTACAGAGGGGCGTACCAGCGATGCCGAAGCCCGGCGATAAGGTGTTCCTAGTAGATGAGAAGGAGCTCTCGGCAATAATGTCTAGGGGCGACATATCGATCGGCGTGCTTAGCTCCGCTAGGAGCGTCGAGGTTAAGCTGGACGTCTCTAAGCTGTGCTCAAGGCACCTGGCAATCCTAGCGATGACCGGCGCCGGCAAGTCCAACGCGCTAGCCGTTATACTGGCGGAGATATTGGGCAAGTTCCCGTATCCCCGAATACTGCTCATCGACACGCACAGCGAGTACGTGGGCTTAGCCGCCTACGAGAAGTTTAACGCTAGGGTCTACGCTCCCTCGGGTAGGCTGGGCAAGCTGATAAGCGACCAGTACGGGATCGACGTACTGCCCCTTGAAGTCCCCATATGGATGCTGGGCTTCGAGGAGGTTGCGGGGCTTCTCAAGCTAGACGCTAGGGCGACTAAGCAGAGGATGCTCCTAAGGGAGGCCATGAGGGACGTTAGGCGGAGGAGGAGCCCTGGAGCTGGCGTTAACGACCCCATATATTACAGGGTCGAGGAACTCCAGAGCGCCCTTAGGAGGCTTAGCGGGGGGCGGGGAGACGCGCTACTAGATCTCCAGCTTAAGGTTGAGGAGCTGGGCGAGAACGAAGAACTGCGCTTCATCACCGAAACCCCTAGATCGGACGAGCTCTACGAGTCCCTCTCCAACCTAGAGGAGCCTGAAAGGAGCTTTAAGGCGTACACAGCAGTGGCCTCGAGGCTCCTAAGACCTGGCCTAAACATACTGGCGCTAGGCGGCCTCTCCTCCGAGACCCAGGTAGCCGTCGTATCCACGCTGTTGAGAGCGCTGTGGAGGGTTATAATGACCCAGAGGCTAATGGGCCTCATACTGCCCGTGCTCATAGCGGTGGAGGAGGCTCACGCCTACGCGCCGCGCGATAGGTGGCTAGCGTCGAGGGAGATACTGGAGAGGATAGCTAAGGAGGGTAGGAAGTTCGGGGTAGCCTTAGCGGTAGTGAGCCAGAGGCCTAGGGAGCTCTCGGAGACGCTCCTAGCGCAGTGCGGTAACCTAATAGCGCTGAGAACGGTGAACCCAGAGGATCAGAGGCACATTCTGAGGAGTGTTGAGGACATAACGCAGGAGATGATTCAGAGCTTATCGGGGCTGGAGGTGGGTGAGGCTATAGTATCGGGACCTGCCACCCCGCTACCAGCCGTGATAAAGGTGCATGAGTTCTCTAGCAGGCACGGGGTGGAGCTAGGAGGGAAGGATGTCGATTGGAGAAGGGCTTGGTCGGAGCCGGGCGAGGAGCTAAAGGTCTTACCAGCTGAAGTCGTCGAGGAAGCCAAGCAGTCAACGCTCTTCGACTTCGTGTAACCTTTTTAGGGAGGTAGGACGTCCATCCTACCGTGAGGATCAGCGCTAGACGCCTCGCCCTCATCTCGACTCTAACGGCCTTAGCCGTAGCCTTAAGGCTAGCTAAACACGCAGCGTTAGGCGTTGTTCAGTTTGTAAACATCCCTTTAGCTCTCTCGATGGCCTCGGGCCTACTCTTCGGCGTGACGACGGGCTTCGGAGTTGGGCTGTTAGCCTTCACCATAAGCGATGCGATACTGGGCTTAGGGCCGTGGACGCCAGTCGACGCTGTAGCCGCAGCCCTCGCAGGCGGCGCCTGTGGCCTCCTCTCAGGGAAGGCCGTGCAGAGAACCGAGATGTTCGTGTTAACCTTCCTCCTAACGTTTGCATACGACGTCGCGACCTCCACGATCCTCTATGCCCTCTTCGGGCTAAACTTCTACTACGCGTTCATAGCTGGGATCGTGGGCCTCTTCCTCCCCGTGATGGGCGGGTACCTCTTAGCCGTAGGGCCCGTAACGGAACTGTTAACATCTCTCCTCACTATAGCGATAGTTGAGGGCGTTAGGAGGAGGCTCCCGGTGATCCCGCATGAGGGTGGCGGTTGGGTCAGACGACGTCTACCCGATAGCCCAGTTCGTGGTAAAAGAACTTAAGAGGAGAGGGTACGAGGTGCTGCTCTTTGGCTCGCTTAAGACCAGCTCACCGTATCCATGGCCGAAGGTTGGCTACGAAGTAGCTAAGGCGGTTAGCGACGGCCTAGTCGACTATGGAATAGCTATATGCTACACCGGAACCGGCGTCTCAATAGCGGCTAACAAGGTGAAGGGGGTTAGGGCCGCCCTATGCGTTGACGCCCAGACGGCTAAGGGCGCTAGGCTCTGGAACGATGCTAACGTGCTCTGCCTAAGTGCTAGGCTTACGACCGAAGAGATCGCCAAGGAGATCCTAGACGCGTGGTTCTCGGTAACTGAGCCGGACCCCTCGGAGGCTAAAAATATAGAGGAGCTGAAGAGGCTAGAGGCCCAGCTTCAATAGCGCCTCTGCTAGCTCCTCGGCCACGCTGATCTTGGAGATCGGGGAGGGTACGGTATCCGTCGCGGCAGCATCGCTCACGCCTGCGGCGTAGATCCTATCTAAGGCGCCCTCGACTAGCAACGCGTGGGTACACGCCGCGTAAACGCTCTTAGCTCCCGCCTCGAGGGCGCACTTAGCGGCTAGGGCTATCGTGCCCCCGGTGCTTATTATGTCGTCGACGATTACCACGTCCCGCCCCTCGACCTCGAGCTCCTTCGGTAGCGCCGTTACCTCTCCCGTAACCCTATCCCTCCGCTTTTCCACGTAGTCGAACTCCGCGCCCACCAGCCGAGCTACTCCCTCAGCCCTGTGTAGCGCTCCCTTATCGGGGGCTAACACCGCGAGGCTCGAGAGACCTAAGCCCTTAACGTATTCTGCAAACGCCTTGTAGGGCACTATGTTCACGTGCGGTATCGCTAACCACTCGTCCAGCGACTTGGGGTTGTGGACATCCACGGTCACTAGCGCGCACGCCCCCGCAGCCTCGATGCTCTTAAGCACGATCTTCACGCTTACCGGCTCTCCCTCCCTAAACCGCTTATCCTGCCTAGCGTAGGCTAGGTACGGTACGACAGCTACGACCTCCGAGGCTCCAGCCCCCCTGAGGGCCTCGATCCCGAGCAGCAGCTCTAACAGCCTCCTCTCCTGTGGCGGGTAGAGAGAGCCAACGATCACCGCAGTACCGCTCACCCTGCTCGGAATCCTTACGCAGAGCTCGCCGTCGGGGAAGACTCGGCGCTCCAGCAGTAGCAGCTCTTCGCCCAGCCTCCTCGCCACCCTAGCCGCCAGCCCACAGGAGAAGGGGGTCGCTACTACGACCACCGCCTCCCACCCTCACACGACTTAGGAACGGCATAAAAAGCCTACGGGGGACTCGTACACGGCGCACTATGGTTAAGGTGATACTGGTAAGGCTGGGCGAGATCACCGTTAAGAGCAGGAGAGTGAGGGAGAGGTTCGTACGCGTCCTCCTGAGGAACATAGGGGACGCGCTCAAGTCCAGTGGGTTCAGGTATAAGCTTAGGAGGGAGAGGGGGAGGATCTTCATCTACACCGACGTAGCAGCCGTTGAGCCCCTCAGGAGGGTCTTCGGCATTAAATCGCTTTCCATAGCCGAGGAGGTGGAGTTCAACGGGCTAAGGGACCTCGTCGAGAAGGCTAAGGAATTCTTCGCCGAGAAGGTTAAGGGCAAGAGGTTTGCGGTAAGGGCTAGGAGGGTTGGGCAGCACGACTTTACGTCGCTCGACGTTGAGAGGGAGCTTGGAGCCGCCCTCCTCGAGTACGCTAAGGGCGTGGACTTGGAGTCCCCAGAGGTGACTGCATACGTCGAGGTTAGGGGGTCGAGGGCCTACCTCTACACGGAGGTCGTCCGAGGGTACGGCGGCCTGCCGATCGGCGTGGAAGGGAAGGTCGTCGCCCTAGTCTCGGGGGGCTTCGACTCCGCGGTGGCGGCCTGGTACGTGCTAAGGAGGGGGGCTGAGGTGCACTACCTCTTCTGCAACCTCGGGGGCTTTACGCACGAAGCCGGCGTACTAAGCGTGCTGAGAGTGCTCGCCGAGAGGTGGAGCTACGGCTACAGGCCTAAGCTCTACGTAATCGACTTCAAGAAGATCCTCCTGGAGATCAGGAGCAAGTGTAGGGTAGAGCTACTCAATGTCCTCTTAAAGAGGTACATGCTGAGGGCTGCTGAGAGGATAGCTGAGAGGATAGGCGCCGAAGCGATAGTTACGGGGGACTCGCTAGGGCAGGTGGCGTCGCAGACGCTAAGGAACATCTACGTCTCCTCGCTAGCCACAAAGCTGCCCGTGCTGAGGCCACTCATAGGCTTCGACAAGGACGACATAGTTAGCATGGCTAGGGAGATCGGCACGTACGAAGCGTCAGCTAGGGTTAAGGAGTACTGCGGGGCGTTCGCCGAGAGACCGAGGACTTGGACCGACCCAGAGGAGGTGGAGGTCGAGGAGGAGAAGCTCGGCCTAGGCATCCTAGAGGAAGCGCTAAGGCGCGTTAAGGAGGTAGACCTTAAAGAGCTGACCGCACTGCCCAGCATCGAAGACCTTGAGGTCGACGAGCCGCCACCGGACTCCGTGGTGATAGACCTTAGGAGTAGGGAGAAGTTCTCTAGGTGGCACATACCGGGCTCCATCTCGATACCGTTCCTAGAGCTACCTGAGAGGGTGGGCGAGCTAGATCGCTCTAAGACGTACGTGCTAGTATGCGACGAGGGAGCTTTAAGTCTAGAGATGGCCTACATACTGAGGAGCATGGGCTTTAAGGCGTTCAGCCTAAGGGGTGGAGTTAAGAGGGCTAGGAGGAAGTTGTCTTAAGTTCCCCTTTCTCTATTCTTAAACTCCACGCCGGGTTTAAGGATCGTAAAAAACGATTAAGGAGGTCGAGTACACGGTAAATGGTGGCAACTGTGCCTGAGGTAATCGCGCTAGGCGAGATACTTGTCGATCTAATACCGTTTGAAGTAGGGGACTACACGAAGGTTAAGGGCTTTAGCCTAAACTTCGGCGGGGCACCCTTCAACTACGCTATAGCCGTCGCTAGGCTCGGCCACAGCGTGGGCGCTATATGCTGCGTAGGCGACGACCCGTTCGGAGACTTCCTCTTAAACGTGCTTAGGAAGGAGGGCGTCGACGTATCTAGAGTTAAGGTTAAGCGAGCCAGGACCTCGTTAGCGTTCGTAGTGAGGCAGCCTAGAGGAGGTAGGGACTTCTTCTTCTATAGGCGCCCGTGGGTGACAACCGCTGATTCGATGCTCGAGCCCAAGGACGTCGATGAGGATTACATCAGGTCGGCTAGGATACTCCACCTCTCGGGCGTCATCCTAAGCCACGAGCCGGCTAGATCCGCCGCTTTTAAGGCGATGGAGGTGGCTCGGGAAGCCGGGGTCATCGTATCCTTCGACCCAAACGTTAGGCTAGACCTATGGGAGAGCAGGGAGGAGTTGTTAAGGGTCTACGACGAGGTCTTCAAGAGGTGCGACATAGCGTTAGTGTCGCACGACGAGGCCGACGTGCTCTTCGGCACTACAGACCCTAGGGAGGTAGCGTCTAAAGTCAGGGAAAGGTACAATCCGCGTTACGTGGCTGTTAAGCTCGGGCCAAGGGGCGCTTACGTCGTATCGAGGGAGGAGGTCGAGCTAGAGCCTTTCGACGTCGAGGTGGTCGACATTACGGGCGCTGGAGACGCGTGGGCCGCTGGCTTCGAGGTAATGCTCCTAGAGGGTCAGAGCCTTAGGGACTGCGTGCTAATCGCCAACGCGGTGGCTTCGATAGCGGTCACTAGGGTTGGCGCCATAACCGCCCTGCCAACTAGGGAGGAGCTTAGGAGCTTCCTAAGGAAGTGGGACGTGAAGGTAGAGGTGTAAGTGAAGGGGATGAGCGGGGAAGAGAAGCTGTTTAGGAAGGCGGAGAGGCTCATCGAGGAAGGGAGGGTGATTAGGATAAGCCCCACCCTATTTTACGTCCTAGGCGATCACGGCAAGTACTTCGTAACGGTAGAGGAGGGAGTTGTTAAGTGCCTATGCCCCGGTTTTAGGCGGAGAGGCGTCTGCTCCCACTCGATAGCGGTGCTGCTAGTACTGCTTAGGCCTGACTATAGGCACCTGCTTGAGGAGGGGCTGAAGAAGAGGCTTGAAGCGCAGCTCGAAGCTATCAAGCGAGGGGAGTACGCGAGGTAGCATCGTAAGTGTTAGCGACTTATAAAGATACGCGTAAAGGCTCACGTGGAACTAGTCGAAGAGATAGCGCTCGTCTCCGAGGAGCTGGGAGCCGAGCTGGAGGGTAGGGCGCTAGACAACTTAAGGCGGCTCTCCAGCAAGCTCGCGAAGCTCGCTGAAAGGAAGATGGTTAAGTCGAATCATACGATAATGGAGCTTGTCATAGCGGCGTACTTGCTAAAGAAGGGCTTCGAAGTGGACGTTGAGCATTGGCTTTCAGGCGACCTGGTGTGTGACATATACGCGGTGCGCGGCGGCAGGGTGCTGATAGTCGAGGTGGAGACCGGCTTCGTACCTCCCGAGAACTCCCTTGACCCGATAATGTATAGAGCCGCTAGGGAGGTAAGCAAGGTCGCTAGGTACAGCCAGTACGCCGACCTATTCGCGCTAGCAACCCCTCCCTACCACGTCCTCCAGCTACCACAGTTCCTCTTCTACCCTCCGGAGCTCAGAAACCCCGAGCTCGTAGCTAAAGTAAAGAGCCTCCTCGACGAGTACTACACGAGGCCCCCAGTAACGCTAGCAGAGATCCTAACAGCTAAACTCCACTACATCTACCTAGTACTCGTAGACGAGCTATCCGTTATCGAGTACTCGGCTAAGGAGTACTACGCCGAGTTCCTCTCAAGCTTAAGGCGCAGCCTGGAGAAGAAGCTCGAGGGAACTAAGCTGGCACCCATATACGCTAACTCGATGGCCACCGCAATACCCTTAAGCGGTTCAGGAGCCCTGAATAGCGTGAGTGATGAGGTCTCGGGGACGAGACCTGTGACGAGTCAACTCCGTTCTGACACGCCTCAGTTACCGCGAGAATCGCGCAAGCCGCCTCGCCCCGGCTAAATTCTGGCTTCGGACCAGCCTCCTAGACCGCTTCGCTCGCATAACTTAAGGAGGTATCTGGGTCAGGCGATGCGGAGCCTCTTCACAGCTCTTAGCCGCCTGAGTTCGTCATCCCCAAGGCTCTATTCTAGGGGGAGGTTTTAAAGGGTCACCTTCCCAATCTTCTGAGGGGCGATGACGAAAGGAACCCGGTAGTGTAGTAAATTGATGCTAGAGGTTGATGCTAGAGGCCGTCGCGGCTTAGCCCCCGCTCGGAGGGGAGATAGTGATGGCGGTGATCGTGCTAGGCTTAATCGCGCTCGGGGTAGGGGTTTTCGCCCTCCTCATCTACATCGTGTGCTTAGAGTACGTGCTATGGCGAGCTAGAAGGAGGTTAAGAAAGGAGGTCGAGGTTTCCCGCGAAGGCTAGGCCGTATATCAGCCTGCAGGTTAGGCTATAGACCTCTTCGTCAACCCTCTTTCTAAAGTCCTCTTGCTCCTGGTAGGTCTCCACTATCGCCCTTCTCAAATACCTCTCGCCGCTAGAATCTCTCAGGTTTAGGGCTAGGAACGAGTAGTAGCGGAAGACCTCGGCCCTCGGGTCGTAGGGATCTATCTTACCCTCTTTAACTCCTCTCTCATACTCGCTTAGCTGCCTCCTTAGCGCAGGGGAGTCGAGCGGGCCTCTGCGCTCAATCTCCTTCTTAACGTAGTCTATTACGGCATCGTATACCTCCTCGTAAACCCTCCTCGGCTTGGAGCCTCGTGGATAGGAGGACATTATCTCGAGGAGGAGCTCGATGTATATGCCCGAGATCTTGTACTTTAACGCCCTTCCAGTAGCCCTTAGGAGCCTCTCATAAACGCCAGGCCCCTTGCCGCTGTACGGGCTACTTCCGCTACCGGAGTGGAACGATAGCAGACAGCCGAACGACCTGGCTATCGCGGCTAGCCTCTCAACTCTCCTCTCTAGCTCGTCTAAGTCGCCCCTGAAGTCCTGCTTCTTCTCGAAACCCACGTTAGGAGCTATGTAGTCGACGGGGAGCCCCATCTCCCATAGCTCCCTAAGGTAGAATAGCATGTCCTTCTCCTTCGTGATGAACGGGGTCTCGTCAAACGCTATCTCAACTCCGAACTGCCACGGGACCTTCTCCCTGAGGTAGTCGCATATCCTCTTAGTAGTCTCGAGGCTTCTCCAGTACTTTAGGGCTAGCCTCATGACGTCCTCCTCGCTAAACTTAATGGCGAAGCTCCTGCCGCTCGCCCCTACGAACACGTACCGCTTGCCAACGTACCTGGAGATTATAGCGTCCCCCGCGGCGCCGAACTTATCTCGAAACTCCCTCCTTAAGTCCTCGCCCTTTAGCTCGTCGGCGGAGTACTCTATTAGCTCGCACGTATCGATCGTGAAGAAGTTAACGTAGCCCGTATCGACGGCCTCGTCCACCTCGCTCCTTATGTACTCTAAGGCCCTCTCAACCTCCTCGTCGCTCATCCTAGCGATCTCCATAGCGCCGGAGATCCTCTTCACGGCAGCGGCGGAGGACCTAGCGACTTGTAGGTGGTCGGCCTCCATCTCGACCACCACGCCCATCTTCCTAGCGGCCTCAGCGCCGGCGGTTAGGTAGTGCCTTATCGAAGTTCCCGTGTGCCCCATCGTTATCTCGTACTTACCAGGCGGGGCGTTGATCACGTACTCGGGAGCCGTCTCCCTTCCAAACGAGAGCATCAGGCCTCCAGCCGTCCTACAGTCTCTGTAGGCGCTTAGTATGCCGGTTAGCAGGACCTCGGGTAGCCTTATGCCCACGGCCGGGTGGTGCACTACGCCCAGATACCTCGGGGTCTTAACGGCCATCGACCCTTCTAAGACGTAGCGCCAATAGTGCTTTTCGGGCCGCTAGCCTGACGATGTCTGGCGTTTACCTAGTGCTATATAGCTGGCTATAGGCGATTGAGCTCGGAGGAGAGACAAGGTAAAGCATTTAGCTCTTCCTTAGTGAGTTAGGCTGGCGTGGTGCGTATGGACGTGTACGAGATAGTGGCCTCGGCCAAGCCCAAGGAGCTTCCGCACCCGCCGCAGAGCTTAGACCACGCCGACCACGTGGTTAAGACCGCCCTCCTCGGCTACCCGGAGCTAGCTGCCGACCACCTTCTAAACCCCGCGCTCAAGGGCAAGCTAGCTGAGGTCGTAGGCGCTATCATTAGGCAGCTTAACTTAGAGTTCATCGCCTCTAGCCCAGCAGCCGGGGACTCAGAGGAAGTTAAGCGCGAGAAGGTGCTTAAGAGGGCCTACGCCTATAACGTGCTGATCGAGATAGCGCTAAACATGTTCGGCATGGAGAGGGTTTGGGCCGGCTTTAGCGAGGAGGAGGCCGAAGAGGTGGTCAGGCTAATTAAGAACGCGATGGCCGAGTGGGAGGAGATCGAGAGGGCCGAGAGCGGCGGCAAGGCGCCGATAGCCGAGGCCGTCGTAAGGCTGAAGATCGAGGACATGAAGAAGGTGATGGCCAGCAACCCGGCTAGGAAGGGCATGGTAGCGGTAATGGGCGAGAACGTCGAGAAGAAGATCGACTCCAAGAACGTTACGGGGAGCTTCCTCGACGCGATGAAGGAGGAGATACAGAGCAACGTGTACTACGAGATGTCCTTAAGGGGCATGTGCAGGTTCGGCAACGACTACGCGATAGGCCTTAGGTGGCTTAGGAGGCTAGGCTACGTCCAGGTATCCACCAACCCGGTGCTGGCGGCGATAGCGTATAAGGACGACCCAAGCCTCTGGGAGAAGTTCAAGGACTTCCTGAGGAAGCACCCCGAGCTGCTAAAGGACCCCGAGTCCAAGGCCGACGAGCTGGCGATGGCCGCTACGATGCTGGCCCTCTGGCCGAACATGGAGGTGTTCCGGCCCGTAGCCATCCTCAAGGACTTCACCGACGGCATGATAAGCTACCAGCTCAACCCGAACGTAGCCAACAGCGTTGAGGGGAGCCTGAGCGACGCGCT
Organism: uncultured Thermofilaceae archaeon; assembly: GCA_964489665.1. GTDB lineage: Archaea > Thermoproteota > Thermoprotei > Thermofilales > Thermofilaceae > CAZAZN01. The sequence goes on along the minus strand of CAZAZN010000004.1, from coordinate 16,965 downwards.
TAAGATCTACGCCGCCACCCAAGAATACTTCAAGAAGTACGACGACTACCTGCTGTGGGGCTGGCCGCTCAGCGTCGAGAGAGGAAGGCCTAACATAGTGTTCAAGGTCGCGGGCAGCAGCCCAGCTGCGATAGACATTACTCGCGAGCTAGAGGCCAGGGGCATGGGTACCAACAACACCGTGACCTACACGGTCTCCCAGGAGGCTAGGCTCATACTGGCTAAGATGGAGGGCATGGCCCGCGCTGTAAAGCGTGGCATCAAGACCACTAAGGTCTACGAGACCACGATGGGCGGCAGGCTAGAGGACCACCTAAGGGAGGTCGTCGCCGCCGACCTCATTAAGAAGGCGCTTGACGCCTACCCGAACAAGCTTGAGGCGCTAGCCGATCTCGCTAGGAAGCTCGGCCTCGACGTTAAAGACCCCGAGGGCGTGTGGAAAGGGCCGAGCGGCTGGGGCTTCGATGTCGAGGCTAGGACCTTAGAGGAGAAGATCGAGCTGATATCCTATAAGAGATACTTGAGGCCGCTAACTAAGGAGCCGTTAGCCGAATTCCTAGCTAAGGCCGGGGTAGGAGGCCGCACTAAGGAGGAGGTAATGAAATACCTTGAGGAGCTCGAGAACACCATAGGTTATGCGGGTACGCTCGTTACCCAGAGAGTGTGGTGGATATTCTTCAGCCCGAAGAACAGGGGTAAGTGGCTAGCTTACCTCGTCAGCGAGTACGGACTAACGCCTGAAGAGGCCGAGCAGATACTGAACAACATCGACGTGCTGCCCGCCTCTAAGAGGAAGCCCATGGACACGCTCCTCACGCTAGCTAGGAATAATATGACAAATACCGAATTCCCCGACCACCAGCTAAAGGTCCTTAAGACCTCTAGGGAGCCTGGCTTCAGGCTAAGCGACTACGAGAACTCGGTGATGAAGAAGCACGATCCTAAGATTATCGAGAAGCTCATGGAGATAGAGGACTTCAGGAAGGCCTATGAGCTAACCCCGGACCTCGCCGAGATATTTAAGAAGGTGGGCATTAACGTAGAGGGCTTCGGTCTAGGCGGCTTAAGGCCTGAGGAGTGGGGTAAGTTCGGCTCCACAGTTAAAACCATGAAAGGCTTCACTGAGGCTTACAACAAGTTCCGCGACGAGACGGTTAAGGTAGCTAAGGAGGTAGCTAAGGAGCTAGGTATCTCCAGCTAAATATAACCCTCCTTTTTCAGCTCCTCTAAGGCCCTTCTTAGGACATCCCTTATAAGCGGCCTAGCCCTCATCCCCCCGAGCTTAGCCGCTGCTCTCCTTATGCTACCCTCCCTCACTATGAGGCCTAGTATAACCCTCTCTTCGTCGCTTAACCCCCTCAACTTCTCTAGGGCTAGCTTAGCTACCTGATCCGGGGTTAGGTCGACGTCCCAGGCAAACCTCTCCGAGAATATCGGGGCGTCGAACCTCTCGATCCACTCGAACCTTATCACGCTAACGACGCTCCTCATCCCTACGCGGGGGTAATGCTCCTTGAGGGCCTTAACGAGCTCGTCGAGGCTCGAGAAGCCGTCGGCCTTCACCTCCTCCTCAGTTAGGTCCTTAAGCCTCTTCCTCCTGACGCTAAGTATCCTAACCCTGCCTATGACGTAGCCGCCGCAGTGGACGAAGGCTTGGTCGCCCGGCTTAAGCCCAGCATCTCCAAGCCTAACGGTTACGGTCTTTTCTCCCTTGGTTAGCTTGTCCCAGTACTTTTTAGAAAACATTAGGTGCTTGATTTTCAAGGCTGCCGCCCTAGGGCTTGATGCTAAAGGCTATGTCCTTGTACTCCCTAACCCTCCTCTCGCCGCCCTCGCCCGCTAGGATCCTGAGGTCCTCTATCCTCAGCGTCTTAGCTATGTCGTCCTTTGAGCCCTCCAGCACCTTAGCTAGCTCCTCGGGAGCGTAGACTTCGACGAGCTTGATGGGCTGGTTAAGCGGTATCCTGAGATCGTGCTTAGCCCTTCTTATCTCGGCGATGGTTGCGATGACGACGTCGCCTAACTTAATGTCCTCCTCGCGATAGCTCGGGGCCTCAGGCCACGGAGCGATCGTTATGCTCTTCCACCCCTCGTACTTAGCGAATAGCCTGTGGTAGATCTCCTCGCATATGTGCGGGGTAAAGACGGCCAGCATCCTCAGCACTAGGAGTAGGACATCGTAGAGCGTCTTCTGGGCAGCCCTCCTCTCCTCCTCCGAGCACTTCCCAGCTATCCTGTACTTAACCGCCTCTAAGTAGTGGTCGCAGAACTTGTGCCAGACGAAGTTGACGATCGAGGTAGCAGCCGTCATGAAGTCGTACCTTTCCATCGCCTCGGTGACATCCCTGACCAGCTTGGCGGCTAACGCCCTAATCCAGCAGTCAGTAAGGCGATACGCCTCCTCCGGAACCTTTACGGAGGGATCGAAGTCCCTAAGGGCCGTGTAGGTGAACCTTGCCGCATTCCAGAGCTTAGTGAGGAACCTCCTAGCGAAGTCGACACCCTCCCACGAAAACCTGACGTCCGATCCCGTGGCGGCGGCCATCGCCACCCAGAGCCTGAAGGCATCGGCGCCGTACTTCTCGATCACCTCCATGAGGCTGACGTAGTTTCCATAGCTCTTGTGCATCATTCGCCCGTCAGTGCCCCTCACCATTCCGTTGATTAGAGCGATCTTAAACTGGGACTTCCCAAACAGCGCTACGCCTCTAACGATGAGGTAGTAGTCCCACGTCCTTATGATATCGTAGCCGTTAGGCTGTAGGTCCGCGGGGAACAGCCTCTCGTCAAGAGCATCCGGCCAACCGGCGTGTACGGCAGCGGTTATGCTCGAGTCCATCCAGGTGTCCAGCACGTCCCTCTCCCCAACGAGCCTGGTGGAGCCGCACTTAGGGCACTTGCCCACCTTCGGCGGGTCCTTCCTTGGATCCACGGGTAGCCAGTCGGGCTCTGCCACTATTACGTGCCCGCAGTCCTGGCAGTACCAGACGGGTATAGGCGTCGCGAAGAGCCTCTGCCTAGATATCACCCAGTCCCAATCTAAACTCTTAACCCAGTCCTCGAGCCTCTTCCTAGCGTGCTCCGGTATCCACTTAATCTTCCTTGCCTCCTCGAGCACCTTATCGGCTAGCTCCCTAGTTTTAACGAACCACTGCTTCTTCGGTATTATCTCAACTGGTGTGTGGCACCTCCAGCACGTGCCTATACTACTCCTAATATCCTCCTCCTTGACATAGTAGCCCTTCTCCTTTAGCATCTCGACTATCCTCCTACGGGCCTCAGCTATTGGAAGCCCTTTCAGCTCAGGACCCGCGGCGTCCGTCATCCTACCCCTCTCGTCGATCGCCCTTATGACCGGCAGGTTGTACCGCTTCTGCCACTTAACGTCGGTCTTATCGCCGAACGTGCAGACCATTACGACGCCCGTGCCGAACTTGGGGTCAACCTCCTCGTCGGCTAGTATCGGGACCTCCCTACCGTATAGCGGCACTATCGCCTTCCCGCCCACGATGCTCCTGTACCTCTCGTCGTCGGGGTTCACGGCTACGGCCACGCACGCGCACAGGAGCTCAGGCCTAGTCGAGGCTACTACGACCTCGCCCCCTCCCTTAAGCGGGAACTTGAAGTAGTACAGCTTCCTAGTTACGTCGACGTACTCGACCTCAGCCTCGGCGATGGCGGTCTCGCAGCGCGGGCACCAGATGACCGGGTGCTCGCCCCTGTATATCAGCCCCTTCTTGTACATGAGGACGAAGCTAAGCTGAGTCCTCCTCCAGTAGTCGGGGTCCATGGTCATGTACTCGGTGGTCCAGTCGGTGCTGCAGCCGAGCGCCTTAAGGGCCTCCCTCATCGGCTTGATCCACTTAAGCGTGTATTCCCTGCAGAGCCTTAGGAACTCCTCGGGCGGTACTTCGCGCTTAGACTTGCCTATGGTCTTCTCGACCCTGACCTCAGTCGGTAGCCCGTGGCAGTCCCAGCCCTGTGGAAAGAACACGTTGAACCCTCTCATCCTCTTGTACCTTGCCACGAAGTCTATGTACGAGAAGTTAAGGGCGTTGCCTACGTGCAGCTCGCCGCTTGGGTACGGCGGCGGGGTGTCGATGCTGAAGGTGGGCCTAGTCCTGTCCTCCCTATCGAACCTGTAAATTCCCCACTCCTCCCAGGTCCTCTGCCACTTAGGCTCTATCTCCTTAAAGTTATACCTCTTCGGGAACTCAACCTCCATAGAAGGCACCTCAAGCCCGGCGGGCTGTACACTAGGCTTAGCCAACGCTCTCTCGCCGTTGAAGGCTATCTTACTTCCGGCATCGAGCCACCCCCCGCCGGGCCTAGGACTTTCAGCAATACTAGCTATTTAAGGCTTCTCATACCTCCTGCTCGCAAGCCATATGAACCCCACAGTATCCTCAATCCTTCCTTGAATGTGAAGAGAGAGGAGAGGATAGCCAAGGTATTAGGGGAGGTACTAAGGGAGGCGGACTTCGGCGAGGCCGATTTCTTCTTCTCGTTATTGGCGGAAGACGGAAGGCCCGTGTTCAAGGCCGGCACAGTGGATCTATCAGAGGTCGCCGACGAGCTTTTCAGGTGCGCTAGAGCGTGCGGAGCCAGCAGGATGATAGCGTACGTTGGGAACTTTAAGGTAGCCTTACTAAGGCTTGGAAGCCTAACGGCTCTAATAGCTACTATGAGGGAGAGGGACCTCGGGCTTATAGCCTCCCTGCTTGAGGCTAAGCTAGGAGCCGAGCTCGGCTACTAGCCTATGGCCTTCTCACACTGGGAGAGGACGGACTCGGCCTGCGTGAGGAAGAAGCCTAGGTTTAAGTCCTTCTCACCTATCACCGCCAGGTTTAGCTTCTTCCCGCGAACTATTACGAAGGACGCGTTCTCGCCGGATACCAGTATGTAGTTCACCTCGCCGAGGCCGAACTTCGTGCTGAGCTTTGTAACGCTCTCGAGGATCGCCGTGAACTGACCGCTCGCTCCCTCGATCCTAAGACCTGCCGGCTGAGATGCGACTAAGAGCCCATCATTGCAGAAGAGGACGACAGCCCTACCGAGGTTGAGGCTTTAGCTATATCGTTAAGGAGGTCGTCTATGCGCTCCCTAACCGTAGGCGGCTTGGATCCGAACAGGGGCAAGCTGATCCCCTCCCCCTCAATCCTTTTAGTTAAAACCGGGGGGTCTTTAAGGATTTCTGGAATATTAAGGAATTTCGGGTTAAGGATTTTTACTTCGGTTTCAGGCCCGCATAGGTCGCGATGGTGGCTTGGGCGGTGAACGAGAGTAGGGGTAGGCTCCTAGGCGGGCTTTTCGCTAGGGCCGAGGGCTTAGTGCGCGACCTAGAAGTCGCAGATCCGCAGATGCACGCGGTTAAGCGGATCATTGAAAAAGTAGGCCCTACTAAAGGGGCCTGTTACGTAGTTGGCGTAGCTTTGGTTAGCTACATGTTATCTAGGAGAGGCGAGGAGCACTGGGCGCTAGCCGCCGAGTACGCTGGCGATGACGTAGAGAAAGCGTTGCTTAGGTTCGTTCGAGAGAGCCCCTCCCTCTCTAGGTTTAGGCTACGTCGCGAGAAGCGGGTTATGGCTTACGCGCGGCGCGTGCTTCCGCAGCTCCTCTCAGGGTTTGAGGAGTACGCTCGCGACCTAGCTAGACTTTGGAGGCTCCTCTCCAGCTCACTCGGCGCGGACCCTTCATCAAAAACCCTCGCGTTCGCTGTCAAGATGTTCTACTACGCCGCTAAGGCATCAGGTGTCGAGTGCAGGCTGCCCGCTGAGGTACCGATCCCTGTTGACTATAGGGTTTGCCTAGTCTCGCTAACTAGTCGCCTAGTCGAGGGATGGAGGGGGGATCTGAGGGAGGGGGCGCGTAGGCTTAGGAGTAGTGGCTCTAGGGAGGTTCGCAATGCGTGGAGCCTAGTGTCTAAGGTCAGTGGCCTAGCACCGCTCGAGCTTGATACGGTGCTCTGGCTAGTGGGTGGAGCCGCTGAGGAAGCGGGGTTTAGCGCTAGGGGGGCTTTAGGGCTAGTAGAAGGACTCCTAAGGAGGAGGCTGTCCTTTTCTGAGGAAACGTTACTTCTCGAGCTCCTCTCCCTCCTTAGGCGCTAGCCCGTAGTCCTCGGGCGTGAAGTAGACTACTAGCTTGCCAGTCTGCCAATCCCTTATCACGATCCTCGCAGCTTCCTCGACGTTTAACCTACCGCCTTTTAGGAGGAGCTTCCTCCTCTCCGCTATCTTCTCCAGTAGCTTGTACGGGTCCTCGTCGTCCACTCCATACGTCCTCAGGAACACTTGAGGGTCCTTCGCCCTTAGCTTCTCTATTAGCTTCATGGCTGGCGGCACGGGGTCCTCTAGGCTTTCAGGCCTTAGTGCACTCCTAATCACGAGCTCTTCCTCGCTACCCCTCGGCACGACTCCGGGGGTATCTATGACCTTTAGCCAGGTGGCTGCCCTAACGAGCTTATCGTCCCTCGTAAACCCGGGCACTGGGGAAGTCCCGGCGCTATGCCTACCCCTAAGCACGTTTATTATCGTGGACTTCCCGACGTTGGGTAGGCCCACGACCGCCACTACGACTGGGCGTTTACCGCCAGACGCCCTCCTAGCCGCCTTCCAGAGCATCCTCGTGCCCAGCCTGTCCCTAGCGCTCAGGTATATCGTTAGGTACTCCCTGCTAAGGACCTTCCTCCACCTCTCCATGACCTCTCGGGGTACTAGGTCTGCCTTATTGATCACGATGACTAGCGGCTTCCCGAGGCTCTCGGCGAGCCTCTCAACCTCCCTAGTCCTAGTAGCCATCGGATCCCTGGCGTCAACTACCTCGAAGACTACGTCCGCTCGCTTAATGACGGACTTAACTACCTGCCACTCCCTCGATAATGGCATCCCGAAAAGAAGAGGACGCTTAAGAAAAAAAGGCTGGCTTTTAAAGCATCTTAACCTTCTCCAGCGGCCTAACCTTGAGCACCTCGGGGTTGACCAGCGCTGGCGGCATCTCGCCCTTAAGCACGGCGACTAGGTTCTTAGCGGCTAGCTCGGCCATCCTGCTCCTAGCCTCTACCGTAGCGCTGCCGATGTGAGGCGTCAAGACGACGTTCTCGAGCTTCGTGAGCGGGTGGTCCGGTGGTAGGGGCTCCTGCTCAAAGACGTCTAGCGCAGCTCCAGCTATCCATCCCTCCTTCAACGCCCTAACGAGCGCCTCGGTGTCGACTACGGCGCCCCTAGCCGTGTTGATCAGGTAAGCCGTGGGCTTCATCAGCTTAAGCTCCTTCTCGCCTATCATGTGGTAGGTCTGCTTCGTTAACGGTACGTGCAGTGACACGATGTCAGACTCCTTAAGGAGGGTTTCTAGGTCGGCGTACTGGGCGCCTAGCTCCTTCTCCGCCTTCTCGTCCCTCCTCACGTCGTAGTACAGGATCCTCATCTCAAAGCCGCTCATCTTCTTGGCGACCGCCCTGCCTATCCTCCCGAAGCCTACGATCCCCAGCGTCTTACCCTTAAGCTCCATTCCCGTTAGGAAGAATGGGTTCCAGGGCTTGTTCCACTGGCCAGTCCTAATTACCTTGTCGGCCTCTAGTATCCTCCTACAGATCGAAAGTATCAGGCCTACCGTTAGCTCGGCTACGGCGTCCGTCAGCACGCCCGGGGTATGCGTTACGTAGATGCCTCGCTTGGTAGCCTCCTCGACGTCTATGTGATCGAAGCCTACGCTATAGGTGCTTATGACCTTCAGGTTGGGCGCAGCGTCCATGACCTCGGCGTCTATCTTGTCGGTTAGGAGGCACAGCAGCGCGTCCTTATCCCTAACCTTCTCGATGAGCTCCTCGCGCTTAGGAGGCCACTCCTTAGACTCGTGGAGCTCTATCTCGAGGCCAGCCTCGCGCAGGATCTTGAGGCCGGGCTCCGGTATTATCCTAGTTACGTACACCTTAGGCTTGGCCATCTAACTCACCGCCGAGGAGAAAAGAAGGGAATTGGCTAAAAAGAATTAGCCCTTAATACTTGAAGTCTCCCGGCTTAGGCCAGACCTCGGGTACCTTGCCCGGCGGGTACTCCTTCTTCAGCCACTCGATGAACTCTATGATCCTCTTTATCGCCTCCTCTACGATTACCTCGCCCTTCTCCCTCTTAGCCTTGCTCGGGAAGCCTACGCTTCCCTTCGGGTAGTGGTGTATCTCCATGTAGTGGCTTACGTCGAACCAGCTAAACGGCCTCCCGTACACGTTACCGGCCTTATCGACCCATTTGTCGGGTATCACGCCCACCATCCTCTCGGCGTCAGCCTCCTTGAACTTCTCGGGGTTGACGAGCTTCGGGGCTACGTACCAGAGAACGCTAGCCTCTAGCTCGTCGGCGTGTATGAATGGGGTCTCGAGGACTAGGCCGGGCTTAAGCTCCCTACCGGCCTGTAGGAGGTCGCGGACCCAAGCCCACCAGCTCGTGACCATTATCAGCGCATGAACGCCCTCCTCGATTATCGCCTTATCCTTCGCTATCGGGAGCACGTACTCCTGCCCGTGGCTGTTGAACAGGATTATCTTCTTGAAGCCCGTGTTGCTAAGCCACTTAACCACGCTTACGACGTAGTCGATGTACGCCTCCTTCTTAACCGGTATCGTGCCCGGCATGCCGTAGTGGTGACTCGGATGGCTACCATAGAATATCGGCGGCGCCACGGTTATGCCCGTCTCGTAGGCAACTCTCTCAGCAATGTAGGTGCCTATGATCGTATCCTCGCCAACCGCCTGGCCGAGACCGTGGCACTCGACCGAGCCGCACGGGACCATTATGATGTCGTTCTTCTTGACGCGCTCTAGGATCTCGTCCATCGTCATCTGGTCTAGGTAGATCTTCTCGCCGAACTTGTTGTAGACCGGCCTAGAAAACCTCGCCTCGTACTCCACCATCCTCGGCACCTCGGCTTAGCGGCTAGGGCTTGATAGTTATCTTGCCGTCGATCCTCTTGTGGGCCCGCTCGAACGCCTTCTCAACCTCGTCTAGCTTGAACCTGCTGGTGATGATCTGGGTCATGTCGATGCGGCCGGCCGCCATGAGCCTGATGACGTTCCTGAAGTTACCCCAGCCGGAGTGGCCCTGGCTACCGAACAGCTGGGACCTCCTTACCTGGAATATCTCTAGGTATATCGGCACCTCCTTAGGCGCCCTGCCGATCCAAGCTATCTTGCCGCCTATGGCGAGGCTCTTCTGCATCTGCGGTAGAGTAGCGGTCGGAGCTCCAGCCGCCTCGACGTGTAGGTCGGCGCCCTCGCCGCCGGTAACGTCTATTATCTTCTCCCACGGCTCGATGCCCTGCTTCTTGAGCTCGTAGGGGTCAAATGTGTAGTCAGCGCCCATCTTCTTAGCAAGCTCCCTCCTCTGCGGGCTGGGCTCGAACGATATTATGAGCCCAGCGCCGGCAGCCTTACAGAGCCCTATGGCGGCTAGGCCTATCGGGCCAGCGCCCCAGACCACCACGTAGGCTCCAGGCTTGAAGCCTCCAGCCCTAGTGAATATGGCGTGGTACGACACAGAGGTGGGCTCCACTAGGCTACCGGCCTCGAACGCCTTCTCCTCGCTCCTATACCTCTCGAAGAGCGGAGTTATCTTCCAGATGTACTTCTCCTTGACGACGACGTAGTCGGCCATGGCGCCGTCGTGGGTGAAGCCCAGCTCGCCGTACTCCATGTTAGCGGGGTCGTTTAGCAGGATGCAGTGGTTCACATAGCCCATCCTACACGGAGTGCACTCGCCGCACCAGAGCATCTCCTCGCTGGTTACCGCATCTCCCGGCTTAATCCACCTTACTCCAGGCCCTACCTCCTCGACGATGCCACTAAACTCGTGGCCTATGACAACGGGGAACTTGGTTAGGCCAGGGTATAAGATGTAGCCCTCCTCGTCGGTCTCGACGAAGTGTATGTCGCTACCGCATATGCCGCACGCCTTAACCCTAATAAGGACCTCTCCAGGCCCGGGCTTAGGCTTGGGGTAGTCGGTCTTGAGAACGAGGCGCGGATTGCGCCACACGAAGCTGCCCTCCCTAACCTTCCTAGTCTTCTTCTCGGCCTCGGTGATCTTGTAGCCGGGCTTGGGGGCAAACTCGGCCTCCACTACAGCTGCGCGCATGCTCAAGCTCTCCACCGGGTTTCAGGCTATCCGAGTCCATATTTAAGGTTAAAATAGGAAGAAATTTATAGTGCAAGGGAACGATAGATCTAGGTTGCGCTAAGTTGATAACGTAGAAGTAAAGTATTCTAAATAACAAGTTTTAGTCTATTGTTAACACAATACTGCTATTGAGGGTTTAATAGTTTTAACGATATATATACGGTGCTAAGAAAACTTATTTAAGCCAGTTGACGATTAAGGTTCTCGATGAGGAGGAGAGCTCAGATAAAGCCCATTACCATCGCCTTCCTGCTCATAGGCCTAGTAATAGGAGCCGTCCTAGGCTACTTCATTGCCCCTAGAGGCGTTCCCGCATCAGAGTACGAGAAGCTAAAGAAGGAGCTAGAAGAGCTTAAAGGCAAGGTACCACCGGGAGAGATCACCATAACCGTCTGGGCTATAGGCCCAGACGAGCCATCGGTATACAGGTTTGAGAACTTCAAGATCGCCGCCGACATCCTGAACAAGATGTTAGAGGACCTCGGAATACCCACTAGGATTAAGATCGAAGGCTTCTTCTGGACCGAGAGCTGGGGCGACTACAAGAAGAGGTTCCTGCTAGCTATGGAGGCTGGTAAGGGCCCGGACATCTATTGTACCGGCCACGAGGACGTGCCAGTCCACGCTGAGGCCGGTAGGATTATACCGCTAGATGACTACGTTAAGAGGTACTGGGACTTCGTCTATTACGACATCTTCCCGAAGCTATGGGACGCCTGCAAGTATAAGGGCCACATCTGGGCCGTTCCTCAGGACACTGAGGCTAGGCCTATCTACTTCAGGAAGGATGTCCTAAGGAAGCTAGGCTGGAGCGAGGCTGAAATCGAGGCGCTACCTGAGAAGGTTAAGAAGGGCGAGTTTACGCTAGAGGACCTCCTGAAGGTAGCTAAGGAGGCTAAGGAGAAGGGGCTAGTAAAGTGGGGTCTCGTGCACAGGGCTTCTAAGGGCTGGGACTACATCCAGTTCTACCTAGCCTATGGCGGTAGGCTATGGGACCCTGACACCGGCAAGATGGTGTTCACTAAGAGCGCTTGGAAGAAGTGGTGCAAGTTCTTCGAGAGGGCTGTTAAGGAGGGCGTCGTTAATCCCAACCAGCTAGGCGGCGACTGGAAGACGCTATTCCACGAGCCGGCCGTTAAGGGCGAGGCCCTGTTCATATCCGGCGGCACCTGGCATAAGGCCGAGTGGATCAAGAAGTACGGCATTAGCGAAGACTACTTCTGGGAGAACTTCGGCTTCATGCTACACCCGGCCGGCGAGCCCGGCAAGAAGCCAGTAACCCTAAGCCACCCGCTAGTCTACATGATCACCAGCCAGTGCAAGCACCCAGAGATAGCGTTCCTCCTTATAACGCTCGTCAGCACTCCATCTCTAAACGCTAACCACGCTGTCCACAGCGCGCACCTGGCTATCTGCAGGAGCGAGGTTAGCGACAGCAAGTACACGAAGGACAAGTTCCTAGCCGAGGTCGCTTACATGCTAGAGTACACCACCTTCATACCGATGCATCCGAAGTGGGGCGAGTACAACGACGCTATCTTCAGGGCTCTAAGCGCTATCGAGACCGGCGCCGCCACCGCCGAGGAGGCCTACAAGATGCTGGAGGAGGACGTTAAAGCGCTAGGAGACATAGTGATCTTCGAGGAGTAAGTTGCCTAAAAACTCCTCTTTTTGTTATATTTTAACGTCCTCTCCTAAAAGCTTTTTAACTCCTCTTCAAACCTAGAATATGATATAGGTGGGGGGCTTGGCGAGGAGGTTTAGAATACCGTACCTCTACGTCTTCCTGCTACCGGCGCTGATACTGATAGCGCTATTCTTCGTGCTCCCAGTGATACTAACCCTGTTCATCAGCTTCACCGACATGGATTACAGGCTTAGGTGGAAGTGGGTAGGCCTAGCAAATTACTACAAGATGTTGAGGGATAGGTGGGCGCCCATAATCCTGAGAAATACTTTCTTCTACGTGTTCACGACGCTTGCGTGCTTTAACGTGGGCATGGCCCTGATCCTGTCGATACTGACAACGCACATACACGATAAGGTGGGCGCGGCGTTTAGGGCGGCCTGGCTACTGCCTAGGATAACGCCCTCTACGGTCTACATCATAATGTGGAACTGGGCGGTAGCCCCCTACCCATACGGCCTATTCAACTGGCTGCTGAGGGGCATGGGGATAAACTACGAGCTTAAGAAGTTCACGCTGGAACCCGTAGCCCCCTGGCTACCACTGCCTTGGGTCTGGGTGTGGGTCATACTGGTGAACGGATTCATAGGCGCCTCGTTCGGCATGATAATCTTCACCGCCGCTATCAAGGCGATACCCGCGGACTATATCAACGCGGCTAAGGTGGACGGCGCCACCACCCTACAGACGATAAGGTACGTGATCCTGCCGCTAATTAGGTGGCCGGTTCTGTTCGTCACGGCGTACCAGACCCTGTCGCTGCTAACGTCCTACGAGCAGATTCTGCTGTTCACGGACGGCGGCCCCGGCTACGCTACTGAGGTATGGGCCCTCTACTCCTTCCACAAGGCGTTCGCTGAGTACGCCGGCGCCTTCGAGTTTGCCTACGGAGCCGCGCTAGCCGTAGTGCTGGTGATCATAGGCCTGATAGCCTCCATCACCTACTACAAGGTATTCAGGTTCCGCGAGCTGATGTTAGAGCCCAAGATAGAGGTGACGTAGAATGGCGAGGCCGATAGACTACCTTAAGATGAGCGTCCCCTACATTATCCTGACAATCGTCACCGCGCCGATAGTACTGATGTACGCGATGCTCTTCATCGCCTCCTGCAGTAGGACAGTATACGGGCTCATCCCCGACCAGATAACGCTCGAGAACTGGAGGTTCGTGATAACCGGCTACATATCGCCACCCGGCACTAGCGGGCTCGCCAAGTACCCGAACGTCTACCTCGTAACCCTCAACACCTTCCTCCTCGCGATCACCGTAGCGGCGCTTGAGATGACGATATCGTCGCTAGCCGCCTATGCGTTGTCCAGGTACAGCTTCAGGGGTAGGAGCGCGTTCCTTTCGCTAACCCTAGTGCTACATAGCTTCCCGAGCATCACGCTGCTAATCGCAATCTTCTACATACTGAAGGTCCTAGGCCTCTTCGATACGCTGTGGGGCGTGATACTCGTAAAGGTCTCCCTTGACCTGCCGCTAGGCATCTGGATAATGAAGGGCTTCTTCGACGGCATACCGTGGGACGTCGAGATGTCCGCCCTAGTCGACGGCTGCACTAGGCTCCAGGCCTGGTGGAAGGTGATAATGCCCAACGTCAAGGGCGGGCTAGCCTCGGTCATGATATTCTCGTTCCTAAGCGGCTGGAGCGAGTACATCTACATACTAACCTTTATCGTATCAGAGGAGAAGTGGACCCTCTCAAGGCTCGTCGCCGCGATGATAGGTGAGTGGAGGTTCGTCGACTACGGGCAGCTAGCCGCGATGGGCGTCTTCTACATGATACCGGTCGTCCTATTCTTCCTATTCGCGCAGAAGTACCTGCTGAGGATAACGATAGCCAGTAAGGGCACCGTCTAGAGCCCAAAACCCCTTTTTAGCCCTTTTTTCTAAGCTTCATCGGGTGGCGTACTTGGCAGCGTTTAAGCTATCCGTGGTAGTAGCCCCGCCCGAGGCCGAGTTCGAGGCGGTCGTAAGGATCCCGCTCGAGGAGGCCGCCCCGCTCGTAGCAAGGTACGAGTTCGATGGCATAGAGATCTCCCTGCTAGACCCGAAGTCCTACACCGCGTCTAAGATCGAGTCAATCCTCTCGCCATACGGGCTTGAGGTCCCGGCGTTCAGCACAGGCCTGAACTTCATCCACCTAGGCTACAGCCTCACGAGCCCTAATAGGGAGCTTCGGGAGAAGGCCGTGGAGAGGCTTAAGGAGTTCGTCGACCTAGCTGAGCCCCTGGGAGCTGGGGTTATAGTGGGCCTAATGAGAGGGCGTACGTCTAAGGGGCAGAGCGTTGAGGAGGCGATCTCCCTACTCGTAGAGGGGCTTAGGACCGTCTGCGAACACGCCGAGGGCAAGGGCGTTGACGTCTACCTAGAGCCGATAAACAGGTACGAGACCGACCTCATCAACACCGTGGAGGAGGCCTTACGCGTGCTCGACCGCGTCGACTCGCCAGCCCTAAAGCTACTCCTAGACACCTTCCACATGAACATCGAGGAGCCTATGATCGAGGAGTCGATCAAGGCTGCTAAGGGGAGGATAGGGCACTTTCACGTAGCCGATAGTAACAGGCTAGCCCCCGGCATGGGCCACATAGACTTCAAGTCCGTCCTAGCGGCGCTTAAGGAGGCGGGCTACAGGGGCTACCTCTCAGCCGAGGTAATCATCAAGCCCAGCCTAGAGGAGGTGCTAAAGACTACTCGCGCAACGCTAAAGCCCATAATCGAGGAGCTCGAGCCATAGTAGCCGAGAAACGCATATATCTAAGCGAATAAGACATCTATCCCCGGAGGCGAGGAAGGGCCGCGAGGCCCCGAGCCCCAAGCCCCCGGTAGCTCAGCGGAAGAGGCGGCTTACACATCCCCGAGCCGCCTCTGAGAGCGGCCGGCTGTAGCTCGGCGCCCGCGGGGATAGGGCTCTAGCCCGAGATGAGACCGCGGCAGCCGGCCAGAAGCCGGGAACTTTCCCGGGTAAAGACCGGCAGGCCCCGGGTTCAAATCCCGGCCGGGGGACCATTCTTACAAATTTTCATGTACAGTTTTCCTCAGCCTTTCATTCCCCGGAGAATGTAGTTCAGGAGTGGAAGGGGAGAGGGGTTTAGCTCTTCTCGGACAGGCTTTTTACAGCGGATTGAGCATTTCCCTACTCTACGTTCTCTTTATCTCTCGCTTTAAGTTAGGTGGAGAACAGGTGTTTTGTAAGCTTCTTAAACGGTTATTCAAGCCCGGCGGTTAGGCCGGTCCTCTTTACGGCCTCGATTACGGGCGGGCCTATTACGGCCATAAAGGGTAGCTCGCTGGCTATGCCGAAGGCGAGGGCTGTGGCTACGAACTCCGCCGACTTCCACTTCGCTAGCATCTCTAGGCCTACGACCGTCGCTAGGAAATAAAGGCCTGCGGCTATTATCGCGAAGCCCACTAATAGCCCGACTACGCAGCCCAATAGGTACCCCTTTAGCCAGCTCCTAAAGCGCTTAGTGAAGTAGCCGACTAGATAGAAGCAGGCGAAGTTCGCCGGAGTTCCGCTGAATATCGTTAGCAGCGGTGTACCGTACCTGACTATGCTGGCGATGAAGGTGCCTATCGCGGCCCCTAGCCCGCCTACTAGGGGGCCGAATAAGGCGGCGAATATCGCGGGGACTACCACGGCTGGTCTTAGCTGGATTATGAACGGCGTGTGTATGTAAGCGGTTGCTAGCGAGAAGACGGCGTAGAGAGCGGCGTTTATCGCCGTTAGAGAGATAAGAGCGCTCCTCTTCATCGCCCTCAGCGGGGAGCTAAGCGGTATAAGCGTAGTGGTGAAATACCTTAACGTCGCTTAACAGCTTAGCATGCTAAGGAGGATTATAAAGCTGGGAGGAAGTTACTACGTCTCGCTGCCTAAGGGCTGGGTTGAGGGGCTTAGGCTTAAACCGGGAGATTACGTAGAGGTCGAGGTTAAGGAGGGGGCTAGCGTCGAGATAAGGCCTCATGAGGTGAGGAGGAGAGAGGAGGAGAGAGCTCCCTACAGGGTATTCGAGGGGCCGTGGCTTGAGCGGGGGATATTGTACGCGTACCTCAGCGGCTACGAGGTTATCGAGGTGCGGTTTAAGGGTAGGCGGAGGAGCGTCGTCGAGAGGGTTGAGAGGCTGCAGAAGCTGCTCATAGGCTTGGAGGTGGTTGAAGAGGGCGAGGATAGGCTCGTGCTTCAGTGCTTCACGCGCCCTGGCTACAGCTTGGAGTCCCTGCTGTACAGGATGGACGGCATCTCTAGGGAGATGTACGTCGACGCCGCGAGGGCGCTCGCTAGGGGGGACGAGGCGCTCGCCGAATCGGTCGTAGCTAGGGACGATAGGCTGGATAGGCTCTACTTCCTAGTCGTGAGGGAGATTAGGACGAGGATGCTTAACCCCGAGGTTATGGGCGCGGAGAGGGTTAAGTTGATGGACTTTAGGCTCTTAGCGAGGGACGTAGAGGAGATAGGGGACCTTTCGGAGTCAATCGCTAGGTTAGCCCTCGAGGGAGTTAAAGCCCCAAGCGTAGTAGAGGGGGCTGCGGAGTCCCTGTCTAAGGTCCAGGGAGCGCTCGTTAGGAGGATTATCGAAGGTCGCGGGGCGGCTTACGAGCTCGTCGACGAAGCGGAAAGCATAGTCAGGCAGGTCAGGGTCCAGCTTGGGGAGCATAAGGCGCTAGCCGTGCTCGTGGCCCGCATAGCGGATAAGCTAAGGGATATAGCCGACTTAGCTCCATGCGCATGACGGGTGTTAGCTAGATGGACGTCGAGGAGAAGGTGGAGCTAGTTAAGGGGATAGCCGCCGAGGTCATAACCGAGGAGGAGCTTAGGACGCTCTTCGAGACTAAGGAACACCCGGTAGCCTACGACGGCTTTGAGCCCTCGGGGCTAGCTCACCTACCCCTAGGGGTCTACAGGCCCCTACTGCTTAGGGACCTGCTGAAAGCCGGCGTCAAGTTCAAGCTACTCCTAGCCGACACGTTCGCCTGGATAAACAATAAGCTGGGAGGAGATATCGAGAGGATCAGGAAAGCGGCCGAGTACTACCTCGAGGTCTGGAGAGTGGCGGGCAGGGTTATCGGCGTAGACCTTAGCAACGTGGAGGTGGTCTGGCACAAGG
>CAZAZN010000003.1:0-60227 GCA_964489665.1 uncultured Thermofilaceae archaeon | reverse complement strand
GACCGTAGACATCTGAAGCACTGGGCGGTGCAGGTCATGGTGCTTTCGCTGGTCCTGTCACCGTGGGTGCTCCGCAACGCCGGCGTGATGGGCAAGCCCACGCTCTCAACGATCACGGGCTACGGCTTGTGGGGCTCGCACAACGATCTGACTTTCCACGACCCCGCACACCGGGGCGGCTGGGTCAAAGCCAGTGACCTTGTGGACGCCGATCACCCGCTTATCGGTAATGAGGTCGAGCGAAACGATCAGGCCACACGCTACGGCCTGGACGCTATCCGCGCTAACGCCGACCAGATGCCGGGCCTGATCGCTATGAAACTCTGGCGACTGGCCAGCCCTGTCAAGGAGACCGACAACCGGCTTGTGCAGATCGCCTTCGCCGCCGGCTGGCTCGCCATCGTGCCGATGCTGTTGCCCGGATTGATCATTACATTCAAGCGGACGCCGGCTACCGCGTGGCTGCTGCTCCTGCCGATCCTCGCGACGGTGGCAAGCACGGTTGTCTTCTATGGCAGTGACCGGTTCAGGGATTCGGTTGCGCCGGTGCTACTGGTATTCGCCGCGGTTGGTGTGGAACGGATGGTTGCCGCGGCGAACAGGCAACGCGGGGCAACACCCCTCGCCTTGATTGACACACCTCAGGAAACCGCACGCGCCGCGTGATGTTGGCAGATTTGTGCGAGGCTGTCGCAAATAGCGTGGATATCCTCGGGCGTGTTGAAAGCCCCGAGACTGATGCGCGTCGTCCCGCCACGGTCGGCTGTGCCGATCGTCTGATGGGCCAACGGTGCGCAGTGGATACCCGAGCGGGTGAGCAGGCCGAAGTCTTTTTCCAACACATCCGAGAGCGATTGCGGGGTATCGAAGCCGTCGATGCGGATGCTGAAGACGCCGACACGGTCCTGGACACCTTGCGGGCCAAAGAGCGTCAGCCCGGGCAGGTCATCACTGTTGAGCCGATCACTCATGATGCCAATCAACTCGCGTTGGTGACGCCAGATTTGATCGATGCTTTTGTCGAGGATCCACTTGACGCCCTGCGACAGGCCGATGATGCCGGGCGCGTTGTGGCTGCCGGGCTCGAAGCGGTCGGGCATGACGTCGGGCTGTGTGTCCCTGTCGCTGAATGACCCGGTGCCGCCCTCGCGGCTGGTGGCCATCTGCTTCTCCAGGCCCGGCCGGATGTAGAGTGCGCCGGTGCCCAGCGGACCGAGCAGACCCTTGTGTCCGGGGAACGCCAACAGGTCGATGCCCATGGCCCGCACGTCGATCGGCACATGCCCGACCGACTGTGCCGCGTCCACCAGAAACGGGATGCCGTGCGCCTGGGCGATCTTGCCGACCTCGGCCACGGGTTGCAATGTACCGGTCACGTTCGAGCCATGCACGACCGTGATAAGGGCCGTGTTCGGTCGGATGGCTTGGCGGATGTCTTCCGGATCGACCAGGCCGGTCACGGAATCGCAGCGCACCCGTGTCTGCTCTATGTCGCCGCGGCTTACTAACTCATTTAAAGGCCGAAGCACGGAGTTATGCTCCAGCCAAGTCGTAACCACATGCGGCTTGTGTTTAGAGGAATCGTAACCGTGTACGATGCCACGGATCGCCATGTTCAGGGCATCGCTGGCGTTGAGTGTAAAGATGACGTGGCGGGGGTCCTCGCCGTGATCTACGACCACGAGGCTAGGGGCGCGGACGAGGTGCTGATCGACGTCCAGCATAGGTTCCTAGAGCTTGTGCCGGCATCCCTCCACGTCCACCTAGACGAGAGGAACTGCCTGCTAGCTATAGCGATAAGGGGCGACGTTAAGCGGGTGAAGAAGCTGGTGGTGGAGCTCGAGAAAATAAGGGGCGTTAAGCAGGTTAGGGCCCTGCTCTTCCCGACGGTCTAGAGGTCGATGTAGTAGTGCACCTCCGCCGGGGATGGGTACTGCTGGAGAGTCCTAGCCTCTAGCCGCTTAGCCTCGATGTAGGCCTCTAGGAGCTCCGACGGGAACGCTGGCTTGAGGAACTCGCAGTCGCTCTCGAGCTCGTCTAGCGCCTCCTCAAGGCTCCTAGGCAACCTCTTTATCCCCAGCTGCCTGAGCTTCCACTCCGGCATGCGGTAGACGTCCTCATCCACGGGGTCGCCGGGGTCTATCCTCCTCTTTATGCCGTCTAGCCCCGCTAGCACCACCGCGGCGACCGCTAGGTAGGGATTGCAGGTCATGTCGGGCGGCCTGTACTCCACCCTCTTATGGACGTCGCCCTTCTCGTAGAAGGGCACCCTTATCGCGGTGCTCCTGTTCCCCCTGCTCCAAGTTAGGTAAACGGGCGCTTCGAAACCAGGCACGAGTCTCCTGTAGCTATTAACGGTCGGCGAGACTAGGGCAGAGAGGGCTCTGCCATGCTCCATGAGGCCGCCGATGAAATAGCGGCCAAGCTGGCTTAGCTCGGCGTACTCGTCGTTAGGGTCGTAGAACAGGTTAGTCCCGTCCCTCGTGTACAGGCTTAAGTGTAAGTGAAGGCCGCTACCGTTGTCGCCATATAGGGGCTTAGGGAGGAAAACGGCTATCATGTCGTTCATCCTAGCGACCGCCCTAGCTGCGTACTTCAGGGTCTGAATCGCGTCGGCGACTCTAAGCGGAGGTAGGGCCTCGAGCCCCGCCTCTAGCTGCCCAGCCGTAGCCGCCTCGTGGTGGTGGAACACTACCCTAAGGCCAAAGTTCTCCTCCAGCACCCTAGCTAGCTCGAGCCTAATGTCTAGGACGTGATCGAGCGAGCCCTGCTTCTGATAGGACTCCTTAATCCTAGAGTAGCTATCTAGGACGCCACTCCAGGGGGCCTCGGCCGAGTAGACTCTATAGACCTGCTCCCCGTGCCCCACCGAGAGCTCGACGTCGTCGAAGAAGAAGAACTCGGGCTCTGGTCCTACTAGGGCTAAGTAGCCTTCGCCCGCTAGGTACTCCTCAACTCTCCGCGCTACGGCCCTAGGATCGCGGATGAAACTCTCCCCTCTGTCGTAGATGTCGCATATCAGCCTAGCAACCTCCGGCGACCAAGGGATCTTAGCGTATGTCTCCGGGTCGGGTAGTAGCACTAGGTCGCTATCGTGTATTGGCTTAAACCCCTTAACGCTGCTACCATCCAGCTTGCCGAAGCCTCTCTTCAGCTGATCGACGGTTACGCCTCGCGCCGAGACGTATACGCTACGCAGGTAGCCGACAAGGTCCGTTGTCTGGAGTTCAAGCCAACGGATACCCTCCCTCTTTATTCTCTCAATGACGACTGTATACGCATCAGCTTCCGGCATGTAGTAAAAGCTAAATGTCGAGTTTAAATAGATATCGATGCTCTAAGGCGTTACTGCGCTTCGAGCACAGTTAGCATGTCCACCTCGCTCTTCAGCATCTGGACGATGCCGCTGGCGAGTTCTTCGGAGTACGCGCGCGGCGGCTTCAGGACTAGGTACATCCTCGTAGCCTCACTGTTCGGGTAGGCCTCTAGGACCGCCCCCTTAAGCCCCTTAACCCACACCTTGACGTTATTGTCTCGCCTATGGAAGCCCGCGCTGATGAGCGATGCCTCGCTGATCGGCGGCGCGTCTAGGCTAGCGAACTCCACCTCAACCCTCTCCACGCCGGCTATCTTAACGCCGCCCACCAGGTCGCCTAGCCTGTAGCGAGTTAGCGTGCAGTCCCAGTAACAGGGTAGCCTAACGACCTCCCCCACGGGCTCGAGCCTGAGGTAAGCGTTAACCCACAGCCTAACCCCATCCCTCTCGACCTCGGTATACGCTAGGGCGCACACCCTGCCCTTAATGCAGTAAAGCTTCCACTTAGTCTGCAGCAGAACTCTACCTATCTCCGGGACATCGGCAACAACCTCGTCGTAAAGCCCCAACTCGCCCCCTTTACACAATACCATTTATTTTATTAGCTGAAACCCCTCGCCGCCGAACCCCTCATCGAAGCTCTCTCAGGGCCCTCGCCACCTCCCTAACCCTATCCTCGTCTATCGGTAGTTCTATCCTGCCTTCCCGGTGCAGGTACGTTCCCACGATGAAGCCGTCGGCCTCCGCGTAGAGCCGCACGTTATCCGGCCTAATCCCGCTACCTATGAGCACGGGCACGTCGACCGCCCGCTTAACCCTTTTAAGCAGCTCGGGGTCTGGGGGCGCGCCGGTCTCTTTCCCGGTAACTATTATAGCGCTGGCAAGCCCCCTGTAAGCCGCCGACCTAGCGGCGTCCTCGGGCTCCGGCGGGCTTAGCGTCCTACCGTGCTTGACTAGGATGTCGGCGAGAACGGCTATCTTAGCTCCTAGGAACCTCATCTCGGCGTACACGTCCCACGCCTTGGGCTCTAGGAGCCCCTGGTCTGAGGCGACGACGTCGGTGAACGCGTTTACCCGGATGAACTTGCCCCCTGAGACGTGGGCTATGACCACGGCCGAGACCGCGTCGTTCCTTAGCACGTTGACTCCAACTGGTACGTCCACAGCTCGGGCGACCTCCCTAGCGATGATAGCTAGCGCCGCTACGGTAGCGCGCTTGGGCCTCTTCCTAAGGGGTCTATCCCCGAAGTTCTCGACGATGACGGCGTCGGCACCCCCGGCTACGGCGGCCTCAGCGTCCTTAACGCCTCTCTCAATGATGGACTCGAAGTCGTCCACGTAGATGGGGGAGCCGGGGAGGGGCGGGAGGTGCACTACCGCGATAAGCGGCTTCTCGACCCTAAACACCTCCTCGAACCTAACGGGTAGGGAGCTCATCGAGAGCATAGGCCTATCGCGGCATATGTTCTTAGGCCCCAGTAGCGCTCTCAACTACCTCTACGAGCTTCTCTGCCAAGCTCGCTATGGCCTTGCTGAGCTCCGAGTCGGGGTACTTCAGCACGATCGGCTCGCCCCTATCCATGGTCTCTGAGGCCCTTGGGTCTATTGGGAGCTTAGCTAGCAGCGGAGCGCCTGAAGCCTTAGCCAGCCTCTCGCCCCCTCCCCTACCGAAGATGTAGTGGAGCTTCCCGGTATCCGGGCACCTAAAGTAGCTCATATTCTCCACTATGCCGAGTATCGGCACGCCCAGTAGCTTAGCGAAGGTGATGGCTTTGGAGACGACGGACTCGGATAGCTGGTTAGGCATCGTGACGACTAAGAAGCCGTCGAGGCCGCTTATCAGCTGGGCTATCGTCAGCTGCTCATCGCCCGTGCCCGGAGGCAGGTCTACGAGTAGGTAGTCGAGCTCGCCCCAGCTAGTGTAGGCTAGGATCTGCCTTATGAACGCGGACTTCAGGGGCCCTCGCCAGACAACTGCCTTATCCTCGCCCTCCACCAGGAGACCTATCGAGACCACCTTTACGCCTAGGGGCCCCTTAGCCGGTATGATGCCGTCAGGTCCCGCCTCAAGCCTCACCCCCCGTAGCCCTAGCGCTCGCGGGATGGAGGGGCCATGGACATCGGCGTCCAGCACTCCAACCCGCCTGCCCAGCTTAGCTAGGGCTACGGCTAGGTTCGCCGTTACGAAGCTCTTCCCCACGCCCCCCTTAACGCTGAGCACCGCCACCTTATGTGCTATCGACTTAAGCCTCTCCCTAGCCTGCTCCTCCTCGCGCTTAATTCTCTCAAGCACCTCAAGCCTAGGCGACGACGTGCTCCTCACCGCACGTTTCGAGCTAACGCACGCTTTTAACTTTCCCTGTGCGGGGATCGTAGAGGGGTTGTGCCGCTCTCCTTCCACGCTGGAGACAGCCCTTTTCCTCTCCTTATGGAACGTTGTGAAGCTTAAAATTCCAAGTGCGGGAACGCAGGGTCGATGCTGGTTGGCGATGCTCACGGGCACGTTAACCCGGTTAGGGGGATGGGGCCGGCTAAGCTGGCGAGGAGGTTTAAGGGGAGCGGTGGCTGGCTTTACGGCTTGGTAAACCTCCTAACCTGGTCCGTCGGGATCGATGCATCCTGTGCCGAGGAGTATAGGAGGCTGTACGACGTTACCGTCAGGTGCGCCGAGGAGATGAGGAGGGAGGGCTTAGTAGTGCCCGTACTGCTAGGCCCTCACCCCGCTGAGACGGTTAGGCTGATCGAGAAGGGCGTAAGGCTAGAAAAGGCTGTGGAGGTCTCGGTAGAGGCGTACAGGTTAGCCGCCGAGTACGTTAAGCGAGGCCTAGCGCATGGGCTGGGGGAGGCTGGTAGGCCCCACTGGCCAGTCCCAAGGAGGTACGTGGAGGCGTGTACCAGGGTTCTTAGGGCAGCGCTCGAGCTAGCCGCAGAGCTAGACGCGCCCATACACCTGCACCTAGACCCGACGGTGGAGGCCTTAGAGGTAGTTGCTAGGCTGGCTAGGGAAGTTGGTGCTAGGAAGGTGGTAGCGCACCACGTTAGCGGCGCGCTCGCGGAGAGGGCGGCCGAGCTAGGCCTCGTACCCTCCGTGCCCGCCCGGAGCAGGGATCTAGCGGCGTCCTCGAAGGTGCTGGGTAGCTCCGTGGTGGAGAGCGACTTCCTAGACGATCCTAGGCGGCCTGGAGCAGTGGTAGCTCCCTGGTCCATAGCCAAGACCATGGCGAGGCTGCTGAGGGAGGGGGCGCTGAGCGAGGCTGACGCTAGGCGTGCTCTCGTCGAGAACCCAGCGCGCCTCTACGGCGTTGAGCCGCCAGCTTAGCTATCCGTCAACGATTTTACAGCCCTGAAGTGGTAGTAGGCGACCCTACCTTGCGGCTCCACATGTCTAGGCGGGCTAGGGAGCTTAGGGAGAGCGCCACGTTCGCCTACCTAAGGGTAGTAGAGGAGCTTAGGGCTAGAGGAGTGGACGTCATATCCTTCGGCATAGGGCAGCCCGACCTCCCCACCCCAGAGTTCGTTAGGGAAGCCGCTAAGCGCGCGATGGACGAGGGCTGGACGGGCTACGCCCCGAGCGCTGGCCTAGAGGCGCTAAGGGAGGCCCTGGCCGAGTGGCTTAACGAGAGGTACGGCCTCGACGTTAAGCCGGGAGAGGTCGCCGTAACGGCCGGGGCTAAGGCCGCCATCTTCGCGGCCCTAGCCTGCCTGATCGACGAGGGGGATGAGGTGATAGTGCCCGACCCCTGCTACCCCTCCTACGATGACATGATAAAGTTCCTAGGCGGGGTCCCCAGGCCGGTTAGGCTAAGGGAGGAGGACGGCTGGGCGCTCAGCGTGGAGGACGTTGAGGCCGCCATATCTCCGAGGACGCGGGCCATGCTGCTAAACTTCCCGCATAACCCGACGGGGTCCATGCTCAGCGGCAGGAGGCTGATGGAGTTGCTAGAGCTAGCTGAGGAAAGGGGGCTAGCCGTGATATCCGACGAGGTCTACGAGTTCTTCGTCTACGAGGGTAGGCACGTTCCCTCGCTATCTCACCCCGACTGGAGGGGGTTTATAGCCTACGTTAACAGCTTCTCGAAGACGTTCTCGATGACGGGGTGGAGGCTCGGGTTCCTGGTGGCTAGCGAGAAGCTCGCTAGCAAGGCTGCGGCCGTAGCTAACGTGACCTATTCGTGCGTCCCGCCGTTCGTCCAGCTAGCCGGGGTAGCCGCCATCGAGAACTGGCGGGAGTGGGTTAGGGAGCTCGCTAAGGTGTTTAGGGAGCGTAGAGACGTGATGGTCGAGGAGCTCGGCAAGGTGCCTGGGGTTAGGCTCGTGAAGCCCAGAGGCGCGTTCTACGCGTTCCCGAACGTATCCGAGCTCATGGACGCGCTGGGGTACAGCTCCCCGGAGCAGCTGTCGAGGGACCTGCTAAGAGAAACGGGCGTGCTAGTGCTCCCAGGGACCTCCTTCCCATTCGAGGCTGGGAGCCGCCACCTAAGGCTGTCCTTCGCCCTCTCCAGGGAAAAGATAAGGGAGGGGCTTAGGAGGTTTAGGGAGTGGGTCGAGTCTAGAGCTTCTTGATCTTCGAGAGGTATGGGGCGTAGAGCACCGCGACGTAGGGCCACGCTAGGATCGATAGGAGAGGTATGAAGCTCGATAGCAGGAAGGCTATGAACGCCGCTACCGGGACCTCGAGGTCTTTGCGCGTGGCGTCTATTATCGTGGAGGCGGACTCGCTGACCGCGCCGCCTGTATCCCTCCTCCTGAGCAGGAGAAGGGGGACTGCGGACAGCAATGTTAGGGCTAGCGCTGTGCCTATCAGCGGTATCATGGAGAGCAGGATCGTGACTAGCCCCATGAGCAGGGATAGGAGGAGGAAGGACACGTATCTGCCCTCAGCCACCTCGAAAGCTCTTCTCTAAACTACAGCGCCCGATGAGCACGGCGTCGAGAGCCATATCGGCTATGTATTCGTCAACGATTTTACAGCCCCAAGGTGGTAGTAGGCGACCCTACCTTCATACATAGCACTATAGGCGCCCCCACTAGCAGGATCACCAGCACTGCTCCCGCTGCTATCACCGCCCGCATTAGTACGGTCGACCACGGCCACGCAGCCCCCTTCTCGAGCCCTGGATAGAAGAGCGGCGGCCATATCAGGAACAGGGGCATGATCCTAAAGGATACCAACGCTAGGATAACGAAGAGCGCTAGCGGCGGGACCATCATCTCGAGGTGGCTAAATAGCACGCTAGCAGCTCTCTCAGCGTACCCATCGCTCACGGCTAAATTGTAAAAAGACGCCTTAAATACTCGCTCTCTAGCGGCTAGCCAGGGCTTTACTTAGCGATAGGCCTAGGAGAGGTACCTCTCCCAGAAGTTCGCCAGCAACCCTGCATCTACGCGCCCGCTCCTAAACACCCTCCCCGAAGCCCTGTTCAGCACGGTTATGCTGGCGGGAGCAAATATCCTCGGATCGATCCTGTAGAAGTCGAAGCCCGCCTCCCTGTATATCTCGTAGAAGGGCTTTCCGTAGCTCGGCGAGGTTGTGGAGGAGGCCTCGCGCACGAGGCTTGCGAGCTCCGAGTCATCCTGGAACGAGACCGTTAGGAACACCTCGCCAGCGTATATCAGGGCGTCGTTAGCGAGCCCCATCATGATCGTGGGGTCGGGGTGGAGGGGGGCCACCGGGCACCTCCCCAAACCCTGCTCTACGCGCTTCACGTCGAAGCCTAGGACGTCCAGCCTGTGGATGCCCGTCTCAACGACCCTGCAGCTAACCTGGATCGAGCCGACGACGCTATTGGTGGGGGCGACCAGGACGTACAGGTTCTCCGGATCGACATGACACACCTCCGCTATCGCGGCTAGTGCCCCGTCGGGAGGGTACTCGTCGGCCTCTAAGACGAGCACTGCCTCGTCCGATGAGTCGCGATACCCTATCTTCTCGAAGAGCTTCCTAGGCTTGAGGGCTAGCGCCCTCGCAGGCCCCGAGCCTAGCCCTCTAAAGCCCTTAAAGGCTATCCTCCACCCAGCGTACTGCGAGCACATACAGGCTATAGCTGGGAAGTCTACCGCCTCCTCTATCGCCGGGAGGGTTAGATCTCCATAAGCCTTAAGGGTTAGCGATATGCTTGCGAGCCCGCCGAGGCATATCTCCGCAACGTAGATACCCGCCCTACAGCTACCGGGGGCCTTAACCCCGCAGTCGACCACTGTGGCGCCACACTTCGATCTAAACGACTTAATCCCCAGCGCATCCTCCTCGCTAAGCATCCCCTCCAGTATCTTAAGGGCCCTCTTGTTCACGCTAACCGCCATCCCCTACCGCCCCTGCTCGCGCAAGCTCGCTTTCTCGCGGCTCGGCGAGCCAAATAAGGTTAGCCAAAGCGCGACCCTAGTAGCTTCTCCGCTAGAGCCTTGAGGTGCTTGTTGCCCTTAACCGAGACGTACAGCCTGCCCAGACACCCTACGTCGCCGAGCACGTCGCCTACGAACAGGTAGAACGGGCCCTCGATCCTCTCCCCCTTAACCTTAACCGACTCCACGACGTCGTCGAGGTAAAACGTCGGCAGCACCTCCCCGGCATGGCCGCATATGACCACCTTACCTCCTCTCATCCTAGCTCCAGCCTTGCCCCTACAGCTCCCCCTCACCAGTATGCTGCCCCCGCTCATGTTCACGCCTGGGAGGTACCCGCAGTTGCCGTTGACTATTATGGCACCCTTCCTCATCCCGGCGCCCGCCTCCGCTCCAACGTCGCCGTGCACTACTATCGTACCGCCGCACATCCCCTTTGACGGCCTCTCGCCCCTAAGCACTGCGCCGACGTGGTCGCCAGCGTTGCCGTGAACCTCGATTACGCCTCCCCTCATCTCGGCGCCTACCCAGGAGCCAGCGTTGCCGTGCACTTGAATAGAGCCGCCCGCCATCCTAAACCCTAAGAAGTGGCCCACGTCGCCCTTCACGACTATCTCTCCCGACTTCATACCCTCGCCTATTCTCCATACCTTCCCGAAGTCCCCCTCCAGCACTAGCCTAACGGAGTCGGAGCTGGCGTCGCCTTCCTCTCTTAGGCGGAAGATCTCGCCTAGCTTAACCAGCCTATTTCCCTCGTACGCCTTGAGGCGCTCGATCTCCTCTAGCGTAAGCTCGGAGATCCTGTCAGGCGATAGGCACGCCGCCTCCACTGGGACCCTAAACCTCCTTCTCGGCGAGACTATTAAGACGCGCACCCCCACGTTCTCACCCGGCCGCTCCGCAGCGAATCGGGTAGGGCCTCCTAAGCTCATCCTCGCCTATCACGTAGTTCTCGAGCTCTACGGAGTACCACTTCCTGAAGAACTCACGGATCTCTCCCTCTAGCCCTTCGCCAGGCCTCCCGTCAAAGCTTACGTAGAACGTCCTGCCAAGCGCCGCCCTCACTACCTCGCCGTTCTTAACGACCACCGTGCCGTCCTTAATTGTGTACTTCGCCCGCTTAAAGGCCCTGACTATCCGCTCAAAGTCCCTAGAGGGGTCAACGCGCTCTGGGTCGATGTCATATATCGCCACGTCGCCGTCAGCTCCCACGCCTAGGTGCCCCTTAAACGCGTCGAGGCCGAGTAGCTTCGCCGGAGCCGCTCTCGTGATTATCGTGACGTCGTAGAGGTCGTACTCGCGGTTGATCGAGGGAAGGGCGCTCCGCTTCAGAGCGGCCCTGTTCAGCTTCTCCATGACCTTCTCCCTAAACCTCCTGCTCATCAGCAGGGCGATGATCTTCGGGTACCTGGTGAAGGGCGCTCCATTCGGGTGGTCCGTGGATAACACGACCCTCCACGGATCCCTTACGAGCAGGGCTAGCTCGAGCCCTATGCACCACTGGAGGGCGTTCACGTAGTTCCTCTTCTTATACTTGTAAGGAACTATTCCGGAGGCCGCCTCGGCCTCGACGTCAGCGCCAGCCCACTTCCACCTGGCGATGTGGTAGAGCGCGAACTCGAACGGCGCGTCGGCCGTCATGGTGATGGCTGTCCCGAAGTCTATCTGCCCGATATCTAGGCTAACGTTGCTGCGAGAGTTTAGCAGCTTCGCAACCTCCTCTGCGCCGCTCTCCATGCTTGACCAGTCGTCTCCCGCGTAAGAGTTAAACTGGAGGTGCGCTAGGTGAAGGTTTACGCTGTCGGAGGGCGGAGCTGTCTTAACGGTCTCGATCGCGTCGGCGTAGCCTCCCGGGACTCCTAGGCGGTTGCAGTGAACATGTACAGCGTGGGGGAGCTTTAGGTCGCTAACGACCCTGCATAGCCCCCTAACTATCTCCCTCGGGGTTATGCCGTAAGGCTCTATTACGTCGTCTATGCTCGGCCCCTCCCTGCCAAGGCTCCAGAGGACCGCGGAGCCGGGGTCTACTAGCTTTACGCCATACGCCTTAGTCGCCGCTAGGAGCCACTTCAGGAACTCCTTACAGCGGTCTAGGTCTCCCCCGCTCAGGTAGCGTAGGAGGAGCCTGTTGGAGTCGACGAGCACGAGCACGGCCTTATCCAGTATCGGGATGCTGTTCAGCTCCTCGTGTGTATGCCTCGTCTTCAGCGGCGGCGACGCGGGCTCGACCGCCATGGTCCACCCCATCCTAGCGTACCTGTACCCGGTGAGGTAGGTGCTGGGGGTGTACTTCCCGGTCCCCGACCTCCTGATTGGCGGCTTAGCCCTCATGAAGCTCCGGTAGTGGTCGCTAACCATCATCATCCTTCCGACGTTAACCTTAGGCCCAGCTATGTGCGAGTGTATGTCGACGCCCCCGGGCATGACGACCTTGTGCGAGGCGTCGATGACCTTGGCCTTCCTCAGGTTAATCTCGCTGTCCTCCACTATCTTCCCGTCCTTTATGGCGATGTCCATTACCTCGCCCCTTACGCCGTTGATTGGGTCGTAGACGTACCCGTTCCTAATCAGAAGCTCCAAGCTCTCACCCCGCGCCCTTTAGCCTCCTAACCTCCGAGATGATCATCTCGAGGACCTCGTAGTCGGGGAGCACCCCCTTGGGCGGGTCGACGGCTTTCTTCAGCCTTAGGGGCACCTTATCCATCCTGTACGCCGTACCGCCGCACTCAACGCCCGTTACCGCTGACGGTATGATCACGTCGGACACGGAGGCCGTAAGGCTCCACTTCGGGTCGATGGTTATGAGCGGGATCTCGAGCAGGTGCCTAACGCACTCCCTAGGCAGGTGGGCGATGGGATCGGACGCCACTATCAGCGCCGCGTCGACGCTTCCCTCAAGCAGCAGGTCGGTCGCGCTGGTAACGCCGGGGTTGTACCTCGGGTAGCCCTTGCTAAAGTCCACCGAGTAGGGGTACCCCGTAGTCCAGGTGAACGCCTGGTTAGCGCCGGTAACGTTGTAGTGTCCCCTCATAGCTATGAGGACGAACTTCGTCCACTCGTTCAGGTCCTGGACTAGCCTAGAGAGCTCTTCGACGTTCCTGCTCTTCCCAGCCGTCATGGTGACGCCTAGGCCGTAGAATACAACGCCGAACCTGCAGCTCATCATAATCTCGGCCAGCTCGTAGACCTGCTCCACGGGGACTCCAGCCACCTCGTCGCGCTCTATGTCAAGCCCCCTTACGGCCATCCTGAGCGCGCTTATGAGCTCGTAGTCGCGTCCAGGCTCCACCTTTACGAACACGTCGGCGAGCCTAGCCGTACTCGTGCGCCTAACGTCCACGACCACGACCTTCCTCTCTCTCCTAGACCTCCTGTACACTCCGCGCGCCATCGCGCTGTACCTGGACATGTGCCTCGGGTGGGCCTCAAGCGGGTTGCAGCCCCAGTAGATGATCAGGTCCGCGAAGTTCTTGACCTGCCCTAGCGTCGACGTAACGAGCCCCACCTCCTGAAGCGCCTGTATCGTGGGGCCGTGGCATATCACGCTAGTGTTATCCATAACCCCTCCGACGAGCTCGGCTAGCTCGAGCCCCCTCTCAATCGCCTCCACGGACGTAGAGCTCCAGCCGAAGAGCAGCGGGTACTTAGCGTTAACCAGTATCTCTGCCGCCCTCCTAACGGCCTCCTTTAAGCTAACCCTCCTTAACCCGTTCCCTTCCCTAACGTAGGGGTGTAGGATCCTGTTCCTAGCGTAGCCCAGTATCTTGGCTCTACCAAGGGGGCACGCCCCCCTTACCTCGACAACCCTGCCCCTAGAGACCACGACCTCGAGGTCGTCGCATAAACAGCCGCAGAAGCTGCAGACGAAGTGCCTCACCACTTTCCTCCCCTCAACGCCCTCGGGGTCCTCCGCGCCGCTAGCCTCCACGGCCTTTAAAGGGCGCCTACCCATCCCAGCTAGGAGCCGCTCGACGGGCGTTACCTCCTCATCCGTTGGAGCTACCTCCACCTCTAGCCCCTTAAGCGTGGGCATCCCCGAACCATCCGTGTAAGGGCTTGTGAGTGCATTAGCCCAAGGCCCCATGGGCACGAACACGACTCCCTTGCAGGGGAGCTTTGACCTAACAGCCCTGACGACAACCTCCCCAAACGCGGACCTGATCTTAACGCGGCCCCCCTCCCGCACCCCCAGCCTCTTCATATCGTCCTCGTCAAGCGCTGCAACGGCAACGCTCTCGAGGTACTCCCTCTCGAACTTGTCCTCGACAGACACGCCCTGGCTAAGGCTCCTACCGGTTATGAGCGTGAGCTTAAGCTGCATCGCCTCCTCTCCGTAGTTAAGCTGACCTAAAAAGCTTCTGCGCTAAGCGCCGCCATAAGCTTTCGGAGAGCCTAGGCTGAGCGCACTTGCACAGAAAGGATGCTAGCCCGATCTAATAGAGCCTCTTCAGGGCCTGCAGTGCGGAGCGAGTAGAAAGCTATTCTAGAGCAACGCGCCAGCGAATAAGCGAGCTTGGGATAAAGGCGTGGTCGCATGAGGACGATCGTAGTAGACCCTAGAATTTCGGGCGCTACCGAGGCTAAGCTCCTAGCTGCCCTTGTGGACGCTGGCGCCAGCTACGAGAGGCTTCAGGAGCTCGCAGGGATTATTGAGGCTAAGGCGGTCCGCAACCGCCTAGCCATAAATCTAGTGGAGGTCGAAAGAGGGGGCATTAGGGCTAAAGCCCTAAGCGTGTCCGTCAGCAGGGAGGGCAGCTCCCCATCCGCGGAGGAGTTTAGGGCGATCCTCGCGAAGATCGCTGAGGACGCCGGCCTATCGGCTAAAGCTAGGGAGTACTCGCTGCGGGTGTTCGACGACCTAGTAAGCGCGCTCTCCAGGGTGTACGGGACTACGTCGCTCCAGCTCCTAGAGCCTTACCCGGCTAAGGCCCTCTTATTCATCGCGGGAGCCGCCGCCCTGCTCGACGAGATTGGCGCGTTCGGCGAGGGCGTGGAGGTCTATACGACTCCCCCAGCCTTGGGCGGGGGGTTTAGGGTGGTCCCAGGGCCCGGCCTGGTCCCAGTACCTCACCCGCTAACCCTAGAGATACTGTCGATTCACGGGTACGCGTTCTCCAGCGCGCCCGTGAAGTCTCAGCTAACAACGCCCCTAGGCGCAGCCCTCCTCGCGAACCTCACGAGCACAATCGTCGAGTTCTACCCGCCCCTAGCCCTCGAGAGGGTTGGCTATGGGGCGGGACCCGAGGACTACGGGAGGGTACCGAACGTGTTAAGGGTGGTCGTGGGGCAAACCCGTAAGGCGGTTCGCGACAAGATAATCGTCCTAGAGACCAACCTAGATGACGTAACGGGCGAGGTGCTAGGCTACCTAGTCGGCAGGCTAATGGAGGAGGGGGCGCTAGACGTCTCGATAATCCCAGCTACGGGCAAGAAGAACAGGCCGGTGCACATAGTTAAAGTGCTGTGCAGACCGGGGGACTACGCCAGGCTCGTGGACGTCTTGATGGAAGAGACTGGAACGCTAGGAGTACGCGTGCTCGAGGTGCCTAGGATCGTTGCCGCCAGGTCTAAGGAGGTCGTTAAGCTGTCTATTCAGGGGAGGACGTACTACATTAGGGTTAAGACCTCGAAGACCCCGTACGGGAAGGTTGTTAACGTAAAGCCGGAGTACGAGGATTTAAAGAGGGTAGCGAAGGAGCTGGGCATCCCTCTGAGGAGGGTCGCGGAGATCGTAGAGCACGAGCTTAGGGAGAAGGGCTATAAAAGCTACTAGCACTAGCTTAAAAGCCGCAGCCTAAGATCTAAAATGCTTGGTAATCCCCACTACAACGTAGTCGTAGCTCGATTGAGCTAACCGAATTTCCTTGTATTATGTTGCATATATATTCGAAACGAGAAAGATAGTTGGCCAATGGTATTACGAATTCGTAAAATAGTAATACCGACACATCGGTGATTGTGTGCAAATGTTTATATTTGTCGAGCAACCGATAAATAGCGGCACCGGGGGGTATCATGAGCCAAGTTGAGAGGGAACGAGTGCTCCTGGCTACGCTTGCCGCCGTTACTTTTAAGCCCGACTTAATGACTAATGACCGCCTTGAGGCCGCTACCAAGGGCCACGGGAGCCTTGTCATCCCCGTTTTCTGCGCCGCTAACTCCATAATGATAGATATACTATCGGGCCTAAGCCCCGAGCTAACTGACGCCGCTGCTCCGCGGATACCTCTCGACACGATCATAAAGAACGCTGTCGAAGCCGCTAAGAACGCTGGCGCCGCCCCATCTAACGCCGCACTAATAGTGGCAGCTTTAGCTTACTTCGCTGGCGCTGCCGCGAGAGCTGGAGTACCCATGGCTAACAGGAAGCTGGGAGCGCTAGCTAGGATGTACGCTGGCGCCACTAGGACTAGCGCAATAGCCCTAATCACCAACAAGTTCAGTAATAGGGTCTCGGCCTTCGCCGCTTACAAGGCGATATATGAGGCCCTAATGGACAAAAAGCTCACTCGGGTTGACGGCGCTAAGCTACCGCCGTTCATAGCGGGAGGCAGCCCGTGGGGACACAGCGCCCTTGGAGAGGACATCGTGATACCCGAGCTGTGCAAGAACGCCGCTAAGGTAGGCACCGAGGCCATGATGAGGGCCATGGAGGGCGCCGGCATCACCCCGTACCCGCTGTGGCCGTGCCTAATCGCCTGCGCCGTGACCCTAGAGATAGTCCACCCGGACGCGTTCGTCGGGGAGGAGTACGGGCCGTTTGGCACAGTGGACGCGGCCTACATGGCGGGTAAGGGCGCCGTCGAGGCCGCTAAGCTCCCCGAGAAGCTACACCTTAAGGGCACTGGCGAGGAGTTCGACACGGCTAGGGTCATAGGCGACTTCGGCCTAATACTAAAGGACATAGGCGGCATAAGCACGCTAGGCGCTATGGCCCTAAACGAGATATTCGCAGGCTTCGAGGAGGCCCCGATAATAGGCGCTGGCTTCAGCGGAGGTCCCGTGAACGCGCCGTGTGGCCACCTGTGTGGCGACGTAGTCCCCGCGATGAGGCTCCTGCTCAAGTTTAAGGGCGACGTCTACGCGGCTGCCGAGGAGATTAAGAAGTACAAGCTAAGGTCCTACATAGACCCAGAGATGGCTATATGCGCCGCTAACACGATCGCTAGGAAGGCCGAGGAGGTGATGAGGGGCCCGGTCACTAAGGCGATAATCGTAGCCACGACGGACATCAGGGATAGGGCGATCTACAGGAGGGCTGTGAAGGTTTACGAGGGCCTGAAGGCCGGGAAGAGCGTGGAGGAAGTCGCTAGGGAGCTAGACGACGAGAGGAAGGAGTACGTGGAGAAGAGGGGCTCCGCAATACTAAGCGCCTTCACGGGCAAGAAGATAGAGCTTAAGTTCACCGAGATTAGGCCGCAGGCTAGGAGGACTGACAAGTTCACGAAGAAGTACTGGGGCTTTGACAGCTTCGTGAGCTATGATGTCACGATCGATGGGAAGAAGATACACGTCGAGAACCTGTGCGCTAAGGCGATTCCCGAGTTCGTCCTTGAGGGCAAGGTGCCGGAGGGCGTTACTCCGGAGGAGTACAGCATCGCGCTAATGGCTGGCGCCGTCCTAATGCAAGAGCTCGCCTACATCGGCCACACGATAATCAACATCACGATCCCGGCGGCCGTCGCCGCGATACTGGGAATGGACCCGAAGGAGGCCGCTAAGAGGGCTGAGAAGGGAGCCTACCTAACCTGCGCCATACCTGGAGGCAAGGAGAGGGCCAGGGAGGTAGCGAGGCTCGCTAAGAAGATCTACGAGGCCCTCTGCACCGAGAAGCACGACGTTCTCCCATCCTACTAAAAATCCCTTTTTCTCCTAGTTTTTCCCTTCTGTTCCCTCTTTTCTTGCAAGGCACTTATAGGGGCCCCTAAGATCGTTTAGGGGGACCTACATGATCGTAAACAGGGTTGAGGTCGAGGATACGTTCGCGGAGGCTTTTCCCATGTACGCGTGTAGGCTGCTGATCACGGCCGCTAGCAGGAGGTGGGCGCTAACGGCAGCCCTTGAGGCGGTCGGGTTCGCGACCTCGATAATAATGTGCCCCGCGGAGGGCGGCGTCGAGTGCTTTGTCTCCAGCAACGCTACCCCGGACGGCAGGCCGGGGGTTATAGTCCAGCTCTACCACCGCACGATACCCGAGCTTAAGCTGCAGCTCCTGAGTAGGGTGGGGCAGTGCGTGCTCACGTGCCCCACAACCGCGCTGTTCGACGCTTTACCTAAGGCGAAGAGGAGGATGCGGCTGGGCTCGTCGCTCGCTAAGTTTGGGGACGGCTTCGAGTACAAGCGAGAGGACTACGGGCGGACCATGTGGCATATCCCCGTGATGGAGGGGGAGTTCCTGGTAGAGGACACCGTTGGGGTGGTGAAGGGGGTTGCTGGCGGGAACGTGATAATACTCTCGGAGAGCTTGGAGGCCGGCCTTAGGGCGGCTGAAGAGGCCGTCAGGGCCATTAGGAGGCACGTCAGGGGGGTTATAACGCCCTTTCCCGGCGGGATCGTCAGGTCCGGGTCTAAGGTCGGCTCGCTCAAGTACCCTAAGCTTAGAGCTACACTAACCACCTCCTCTGCCCCACGCTCAGGGATAAGGTGCCCGGCTCCCTCGTCCCCGAGGGCGTAAGGTGCGTGTACGAGATAGTCATCAACGGCTTAAGCGCCGACCGGGTAGCGCTCGCCATGGGGGTAGCGGCCCTCGCAGCGGCTAGGGTTAAGGGGGTTAGGAAGATATCCGCCGCGAACTTCGGGGGGAAGCTTGGCCCCTACAAGATAGGGCTTCGAGAAGCCGTCGAGAAGGCCAGGGAGAAGCTCGCCCCGCCCGAGTAGGGATGGGTGCCATCGGCTTGGGGGAAAGATCAGCCGCCGAGACCCTAGGCGAGAGGCCTATTGAGGGGTACTTCCTGGAGACCGTTGACCGCCTGATTTTCGACGTTAAGGGCCTTCTCCACCCGCCGGATAGGGTCGTAGCCTACGTTAGGTACGTGCCGGACCCGCGCGGTAGCAGGGTGGGGCCTGACGGGACGCGCTACGCTAAGGTCTACAGCCTCCTGAGGAGGGAGGAGGTTATCAGGAGCAGGTTCCCCGAGTACATGTACTTCGACAAGTTCTTCAACCGCTGGCTTCAAGCCGTGCCCCTGTCTAGGATAAGGCGCGTGTACAGCCCAACCTCTAGGCTAAGGGAGATCGTAGAGCGGGGGGCTAGGGATGGGCTCGAGGAGCTTGCGCGAGGGCTAGCCGAGCGCCTATCCTCGTCCGGAGTTGAGCTGGAGTCGATGGGAGTTAGCGGCTCGCTCCTAGTGGGGCTACACACCGAGGGCTCCGACATAGACCTGGTGGTCTACGGGGAGAGGGAGGGTAGGCTACTGTACTCCTACCTTAAGGATGTCTTGACGGACCAGGGCGAGCTGAGGGCCTATAGGGAGGAGGAGCTGCTCAAGCTCTACGAGTTTAGGTCTCGAGATACGCGCATGCCGTTGAGGGAGTTCCTGAGGGTTGAGAGGAGGAAGGTGCTGGAGGGGGTCTTTAAGGGTAGGGACTTCTATATCAGGCTAGTTAAGCGGCCTGGGGAGTTCGGGGAGAGGTACGGGGAGAGGGTTTACCGCAGGGCTGGGCGAGCGACGGTAGTTGCGAGGGTAGTTGACGATGGGGACTCGATATTCACCCCCTGCAGGTACCTCGTAGATGATGTAGAGGTCTTAGAGGGCTCCATTCCCTACCCGCTGCTCGAGGTCGCCTCGTTTAGGGGTAGGTTCTGCGAGCAGGCCGTTAAGGGCGAGAGGGTGCTGGCGAGAGGCGTAGTCGAGGTTGTGGAGGAGAAGGGTCGACGCTTCTGCAGGCTGTTGCTAGGGGAGTACGCCGACGACGTTATGTACCCCTTGGAGCGGGTGGAGTGAGTGGGTAGGCTCGTGAAGGATAAGGACTACCTGGAGACCGTTGAGGGGCTATTCTTCTGCGTCGTAGGGTACCTGCACCCGCCCGGGAAGTACACGGCCTACCTGAAGTACGTTCCATCCGCCTCGGGAAGGATATGGAGGAGGGGGAGCGTTAAGTACGAGAGGATCATCAAGAGGTACCACGTCGTCCAAGTGGGGGAGAGCTTCAAGCTTCTCGAAGAGCGGTACCCCCACTACCTGCACTACTGCCCCATAAGGGGGATAAGGATGTCCATGGTCCCTAGAGAGTACGTTAAGAGGCATTACGCGCCCGAGGACAGGCTAAGGGAGATCCTAGCCTCAGGCGGCGGGGACCCGCTGGAGAGGGACGTTGCGTCGCTCGCTAGCTGGATAGCGCGGGAGGCTGGCGTTGACCCGAGGGATATGGGAGTTACCGGCTCAACCCTCCTTGGGATACACAATCCAGCCCTCTCGGACATAGACCTAGTGGTGTACGGCGCGGAGAACATGCGGAGGGTCGAGGAGTTCGTAAGAGGGGCGCTGCTCGACCCCCGATCGCCCGTAAAGCCGCTAAGCGAGGACTACCTGAGGAGGTGGAGCGTGGAGCACGCGAGGGACGCTGGCATCAGCCCTAGGGAGCTGCTCGAGATAGCTAGGAGGAGATGGAACTACGGCGTTTACAGGGGGAGGTACTTCTCAATCCATGCCGTTAGGAAGGATTGCGAGGTAAGGGAGAGGTACGGCGACAGGGTGTACAGGTCTCTAGGCGAGGTAGAGGGGCGCGCCACGATATCCGATAGCTCGGAGTCGCTGTTCCTGCCAGCCCTGTACAGGGTCGAGGACGTAGCCGTTAAGCACG
The DNA here is from genome assembly GCA_964489665.1 of uncultured Thermofilaceae archaeon. Lineage (GTDB taxonomy): Archaea > Thermoproteota > Thermoprotei > Thermofilales > Thermofilaceae > CAZAZN01. The sequence continues at coordinate 39,766 of CAZAZN010000003.1, read as the reverse complement.
GCGAGGACGTGGGCGAGATACTCGAGATAGTCTCCTTCGAGGGGATATTCTCCGGCGTCCTCTACGAGGGCGAGAGGGTGCGCTTCAGGGGTAAGCTGGAGGAGGTAGTTGACAAGCGCGGCCACAGGTACTACAGGGTCGTGGTGGGCTCCCTAGAGGTGCCACAGAGCTACGTAGTCCCCCTTCTGCCCCGTTGAGGCAAGCGCCGCTAGCCTAAAACTTCATGCCCCTCAACAGGACTAGCATTATGCTAGCCGCCGTGATATCAGCCGTCGTTCCCGGGTTAAGCAGGTGGTCCTCCTCCCTTAGCTTGAAGTCCATATCGGCTAGGAGCCTCCTGCCCTCCTGAGTCCTTAAGCCCCCAGCCTCGAGAACCTCCCTCGCCATCCTCGACACCTCGAGCGCCTTCTCTAGGCCCGCCTTCTTAACGATCAGAGTATCCGGTATCTCTGACAGTATCTTTAGGAAGGTGTGTACGATGGCTGCGTTTATATCATACCCCTCATCTAGCAGTTTCTGCATGTAAGGGGCTCCTAGCTTAAATGTTACTTCGAAGTCCGTAACCCACTCCCTAGCTACGGTATCGTACTTAGACGCGTACTCGAATATCTGGTATAGCGTAATGCCCCTCTCCAGGATAACCCTCTTAGACGACTCGTCGAACGCGTCAAGCCACTTAGACCTCCCGATGTTAGGCTTAGCCACCTTAATCGCGTTGTAGAACGCTACCGCGTCCCGCGGCGTCGTAGACCTTAGCACGAGGGAGAGGTTAGCCCTCAGGTCGCCATACATGTCGCCGCCTTCGAGCATCGTTAACGCGCTAGCCGCGCTTAGGGGCATTAGCATCGTGACCGTCCCTAGGCAGGTGTTGCCGCCTCGCTGCTCCCGAATGACCTCCCTCATGCAGGCCTCGATTAGCCTCCCAACGCCGATCTCGCTAAAGTCGAGTAGCCCGACACTTGCCTTTAGCCCCCTAATGGCGGCCGCGCGGAAGTAGTCGGCAGCTATGCAGGAGGACACTAGGAAGTGCTCGTACCTAGTCTCCCTGAAATCCCTCAGCCTGTGCACGTTGCCGGGCTTAGGATAGGCGCTAACTTCGAGGAGCATGGCTAGCTGAGCACACCTAGCCACCCTCCGCGCTATCCTAGCGCTAGCCCTCCTCCACCCTTCGGCCGACATCCCGCTCACCTTATGCCTTAGAGCCCCCGCTAAGCCTCTTCACCTCCTCCTCAGCGAGCTTGAGGACGATGCCCGCGTCCAGCCCGTGCTTCAAGCACAGCTTCACTATGAACCTTAGGTAGAGCCTTAGGAGATCCTTAAGCAGCTTCTCGATCTCCTCCCTCCTCAACCTCTCGGGAGGGCTAACTAGGAGCGCGATCAGCCTCCCCACCCTAGTTAGCGTATACTGCTTGATCCAGATCCGCCTACCGTCCCTCCTCACCCTCTCCATCGACTCCTTTAAGATCCCTAGGGATACGAGCTCGTTAAGGTAGGATATTATTGTCTTATTCGAGTACGGCAGCTTCCTTATCAGCTCCTTCTGGGCAACCCTCTCCTTAGTGCAGGTTAGCTCCAGTATGTCCATGGTCACGTTAGAGCCGAAGACCTTGAGTAGGAACCTCCGCTTATCCTCCCTCTTTTTCGGCAACGGGACGACGTAGAGTATGTAACATCTTTCCACGACAAGCACCCCTGGATTGAATGATAACTCGGCAAATAAGTAATGCCCTAGGCTCTCTCATCGAAGTATACTGTTAACGGCCCTAAGGTTAACGGCAATGGGCGTGTAGCCGAGTACACCGATAGGTAATAGCGGTACCATTCTGTGCAAAGGCTTATAATTCAATGTATGTTAATAGCACGCCATGAAGCTTAGGGCAAAGGATGTGTCCATGATTTCGGTGCTAGCAGCGACGTACGCCGTCTTAACGCTGATCCCCGGCATCCCGATCATAGGGGGTAAGGGGAGGATAAACCTGGCAGCCTCGATCGCGCCGGTATTCGGGATAGCGCTGGGGCCCTGGAAGGGGGCGCTAGCAGCCCTAGTAGGCACCTCTATAGCGCTCGTGCTACCCTCAGGCACGCCGACCCCGATAGGCCTCCTCTTCCTCCCAGCGCCCGTGATATCGAGCCTAGTAGCGGGGCTTGCGAGCTCCCGCGGAGGGAGCCCGTATAGGCGGGCCGCCGCGCCCTGCATCCTTGGGGCTCTAGTCGCGGGCTGGTACGCCACGTGGGTAGGTAGGGCCGCTCCGCTGTACCCGGTGCCGCACATCGTAGCGCTCGCCCTAGCGCTAGCCCTGTGGAAGCTCCCTAAGAGGGCTAGGACTGAGTACCTAGTTCCGCTGGTGAGCTACTGCGGCTTAATGGCGGATCACATGTACGGGAATCTCGCCTTCATACAGTTCGCTGGGCTGTTCATGCCGGTTGAGAGCATCCCCGGGCTTCCCGCGCTGTTCATGGCCGTCCTCCCCATCTCGGTGGCCGAGAGGCTACTCATGACGGCGATCGCGTCGCTAGTTGGCGTATCCCTCCTTAAGGCGATGCGCGTCCTCGGGATAGAGGCCGGGGCTTAACCCCCTAGCTTTTTGCGTTCCGCTCTTTTTCTCGGAATTCGCCTAACAACGACTATCGGGTAGTGGGGGATGCTCTCCAGCATTTCCCAGGTGACGCCATCTAGGGAGGTCCCGAACCTCCTCGCCATCTCCCACACGTCCCTCCCAGCGCCATGCCCCCTAAGCCTCTCCGCGATAGCCGTTACTGTTAGAAGCTCCTCAATGCTGAAGTCTCCGCCCGCTACAGCGACGGGCGTGGGATGGGACCTTAGCTTAAGGAAGTTGCAGATCACGTAGGTTAAGAAGCCACCAGCCGACTTGATGCCTTTAACAGCCGTCGGCCTTGGGGTTATGTGGAAGCTCCTCCACGAGTAGCACCTATCGGAGTCCGAGATGACGACTACGACGTCCCTGCCAAGCCTCTCCCTAATATAGCTCCTTATCCTCTCAGCAACCGCCTGGGGGTCTCTAAGCGGGAGGGCTACGTAGGAGTACGGGAGGTTAGATCCGTCGATGCCCCCCTCCGAGCCGAAGGAGAGGGCTTGGAGGGGGGACGTGAGCCTAAGGGCTAGCTCCTTGTGGCGAGCACCTAGCTCTAAGGGGTAGTTTCGCAGGTTGTAGAGGGTCCTCCTGCTCAGCCCGCTGAGGACGCCGAGTAGGTAGCCCCATACGAGCCTCATCCAGTACTTGGCTATTAGCCTCGCCAGTAGGCTAGGCCTTATCCCGCTCTCATCCACGATATTGCCCTCGGCTACCGAGATAGCTTTCTCCGAGACCACCACGATGTCCCCGTCCCTAAGCTTCACCTTCCTAAGCGCCTTAACTATGGCCTCGAGGTAGTTGCACCCGGGCCTCCAGTAGCTGGTCCTAACCCTCCTAGCTAAGTACCTTGCCCGAGCGCTCCTACGCGTCCTCCTGCCGCTCCCTCGCCTCCCCATCCCAAGCGCCTACCAACGCGCCCGGCTACTTAGATAGCTTCCGCTCCCCTACTTAAAGGTTGAAAAGAGAAAAATCTAGAGCCGGGAGCTAGCTAACTAGGCTACGGGCTACTTCAAACGCCTCGTCGAGCCCGAAGAACGCTCCCGGGGTCTCGAACGCCTTCCTGATGAGGGCCCTCTGGACCTTGTTCCTAAAGCTGCCTATAGCGAGTGCGCCGATGGCGGTGACCCTAGGTAGCTTCTTCATGGCCTTGCAGTCGTAGGTCGGCTTTATCCCCTCGACGCCGTACGGCGGCGTCGCGTTAATGTCCGCTACCAGCACGCAGCTCTCAAGCTTGGTTAGGACGTCCAGCGGTAGCAGGGTCTTGGCGGGAGGTCCCGCCGTGATGACCACCGTCGAATCCTTACAGGCCTCCAGCACGTTCTCGGGCTTATCGGTCGCCTTCTCGAACGCGATCGCCCTCTCCGCCCCAACCTTCTCGTTTATCTCCCTAGCCCTCTCCTTAGCTCCCTCAACGAGCACGTCGCCGATAACGACCGTGGCGCCGAGCTTGGCGAGAAGGTAGGCGATGCAGCGGCCGACCCTCCCGGCTCCCCCTAGGACCGTGTACTTAGCCTTAGCGGGGTCGAAGCCCTTAGCCTTTAGGCAGGAGGACACCTTGACGACTACGGCCGATGACGTTGTGAAAGCGCCCGCGGGGTCGACTATGGTCGAGGCCACGAAGGGCTTGAAGTAGGTCTTCTTGGCGACCTCCGCAATCTTAAGGCACTCGTCGTAGTTCTTCCCCCCTATGAACACTACCGTGTACTTCAGCCCCTCGGGCCCCCTAGGGAACATGGTATCTAGTATAAGCGAGCCCGCGGTCTCGGCGGTTACACCGCCGTAGTACACGACGGCGTCCACGCCGGTATCGTAAGCGAACAGCACGTCGAAGGGGGAGGGGTGAACGTCGGTGGACAAGAACACCATTATCTTCTTGAAGCCTTCTTCGGACATCAGAAATAGGTTTTCGCCGATAAGCATATAAATTTAGTGTCCCTAATACGGCAGACCTACTTTGGTTAGGTAAGCTGCCGCATGCCAGCGAGCTAGGGTAACGTTAACTAAAAGCCCCGGATAGTTAGCGCGAGGCTAGGCGGTGTCGAGCTTGAGGTTTAGGGACTGCGACGCGCTGGTAACTAAGCACGGCTTCATATTCTACGTAGTAGGGTACGAGCACCATCCAGGCAGGGCGATATGCAACCTTAAGTACATTCCCGAGGACTACGCTCGCTACTTCGACCTAGAGTGGCTCGATCAAACCTGGCGCTTTAAGGGGAGGAGGCTCGTGAGGCCTAAAGTGCTGTTCTCGCACGAGACCTACCGCGTAGTCGTTGAGGCTCTGAGGAGCCACTTTCCCGAGTACGTCTACTACTCTAAGCGCCTGAGGAAGTACTTGGTTAGCGTCCCAGAGCACCTGGTAGAGGAGGTGTACAGGCCCGACGAGTCGGTAGCTAGGCTCCTGAGGAAGGCTAGTAGGGACTGGCTAGAGAATAAGGCTGTAGAGCTCGTGCTGGCGCTATCCGAGAGGTCGGGGGTCCCGCTCGAGAACTTCGGCGTAAGCGGATCCATTAGCCTTGGAATGCACGGGCGGTTCAGCGATATAGACGTCATCGTGTACGGCGCTCGGAACTACCTTAAGGTGCTCGAAGCCCTAAGGCTGCTTGAGGAGGAGGGGAGGCTATCCCTGTCGAGGGATACGCCGCTCGATAGAGTGAGGCTGAATAGGGGTAGGTACGGGGACGTTAGGTTTAACGTAAACGCGGTACGCGCGTTCAGCGAGATCTCAACTAGCATCCCCTACGTCCCGGTGTTGCCCGTTAAGGCCGTGTGCAAGGTAATTGACGATGGCGAGTCCATGTTTAGGCCGGCGGTATACGGGGTTGAGGTAATAGAGGTCCTCGAAGGGGAGCTGGATAACCCGGCTAAGGTTAGCCGCGTAGTGTCGATGATCGGACTGCACAGGATGATAGCTAGAGCTGGCGACGAGATAGTCGTTAAGGGGGTGTTGGAGAGGGCGGCGCTTAGGGGAGGTGAGGACTACAGGATATTCGTTGGATCTGGCTTGCAGCGCGAGTACATCGTGAACCTAAGCCGGGGGGTTAGGACGTAGGAGACGGCCCCCGAGCGTAACGCTTAGCCGCCTGAATTCGTCGAGACAAAGAATTTTAGGAGGGCCTTGAGGTTAGGTAGGGAGTATAAATTTCCTGGTGATATCGTTGAAGGAAAAAATGCTAGATTTGAGGAGTATACTTGAAGCCGTTGCGAGGGGAGAGGTCGATGTAGACGAAGCCGTGAGCATGATAAGGCTTCACGCGCTTAAGCAGATAGAGGAGTACGTGAGGTTCGACTTAGGGAGAGCGTTAAGGAGGGACGTTCCCGAGATAATCTTAGGTGAGGGTAAGAGCGTAGACCTCCTCATGAAGCTCGTGCGCTCGGTAACGCCGGAAATGGGGGAGGTCATAGTCTCCAGGCTAACCGACGAGCAGATCAGCGCCCTGAAGGATCTTGCTAGGAGCTCTGAGTACGAGGTCGTAATCAACGAGGTTGGGAGGATAGCTGCCGTGCGGGTGAAGGGCTTTAAGGAGAGACCAAAGCTCCCCTGCACGGTAGGCATAGTGACGGGCGGGTCTGCCGACGTGAGGGTAGCCGAGGAAGCTCGCTTCATCGCGGAGGAGATGGGCTGCCGAACGGTAGCCGTCTACGACGTGGGGGTAGCGGGGTTCCACAGGGTTCTCGCGGCTATCAGGAAGCTTAAGGAGAGCGACGTCGACGTGATAGTAGCCGTCGCCGGCATGGAGGGGGCGTTGCCCTCTGTCATCGCATCCCTCGTAGACGTGCCCGTGATAGGCGTGCCGACCTCCATAGGCTACGGGGCGGGCGGCGGGGGGCAGGCGGCCCTGCTCTCGATGCTTCAGGCTTGCCCTCTAGGCCTAGCGGTAGTCAACATAGATAGCGGGGTTAACGCCGGCGTGGTAGCTGCGCTAATAGCGCGCAGGGTTGGAGTGGTTAGGCAGAAGCTTAGAGCCAAGCGTTAGCCATCTTCTAGCTTCTCAGCTCTAGTTCTCGCGCTCTAACGCTTAATCTCGGGCCTTCATCCACAGCTCTAAGGCGTCGTACCGCGTGCCGACCACGAGCCTTAGAACGTTGGGGAACTCCTTGAAGTCCTTATCACCGGCGCCATACCCTATCTTCTCGACCCTTAGAGGTGGGTAGAAGGGAGTTGACTTGTTGACGATGCTCGCGAGCAAGGCGGCTCCCGTGGGCGTCGTAAGCTCCGCGTCTATGGGCCCACCCGATATGTAAACGCCGCTCCTCCTTAGGATCTCCAAGGTGGCTGGCGCGGGGCTCGACAACACCCCGTGCGCTATCCTTATCCTACCTCCTCCAACGGCTACGGGCGTAGCGTAAACCTCGGCGTCAAGGAGCCCGAGGTCGCTTAAGGCCACTACGCAGCCGACGATGTCCACTATCGTGTCGACTGAGCCGGTCTCGTGGAGGTGCACCTCCTCTACCTCCTCTCCATGCACTAAGGCCTCGGCCTCTATCAGCAGCTTAACCGCGCTTAGGGCGATTTCCCTAGCCTTATCGGGTAGCCCCAGGTCGTCTACGACGCGCGAAACCGCGCCTATTACCTCGTCGCCGTGCTTCTCCCCGCCCTCCTCAACCGCTCTAACCGTAACCTTCTTGGCCCTAAACCCTCTGCGCCTGACATCCCTTACCTCTATCTCCAGCTCCTTAACTCCTTCAACGTGCCTTAAGATGACGTCCCTTAGGCCAGCTATGCGCTCCTTGCTCGCGCCTAGGTCAACTAGCGCCCCTAGAAGCATGTCCCCTGATATCCCCGCAACGCTGCAGTCGATAACCAGTACCTTCCTGCCTCCCTCCACGCTGGGGGTCATTAGCCGACCCTAGTCTAATCGCTAACAGTCCGTAAATTAAGGTAGCTATCCCAGCTGCGATCAGTAAAGATGAACAAATCTAGGCGTGAGGCTCTAGACGTACGCCTAGGAGGCTTAGGGCTTGTAGTAGAAGCCTTAAATCGGCAGGAAGGGTCTAGAACAAGCTATGCGTGTATCTCTGAGCGAGAAGTACAGGAGCCTTCTTGCGTCCCTACGAAACCTAGAGGAGGAGGTAGCGGTGATCGCCTTCTCGGGTGGGGTGGATAGCACGTTCCTAACGGCGGCGGCGCTGAGAGCACTAGGCGGTAGCAGGGTCTTAGCCGTAACCGTGGACTTGCCGTTCATGGCTAGGCGCGACCTCGAGGCCTCGAAGGCTCTGGCTCGGGAGATAGGCGTTAGGCACGTCGTCCTTAAGCTGGAGTTCTCGGACGAGAGGATATGGAGTAACCCTCCGGATAGGTGCTACCTGTGTAAGAGGATGATGCTCGGCAGGATCCTAGAGTACGCTAGCGAGAACTTAAGCTCGTTTGCCGTAATGGAGGCTACTAACGCCGACGACCTGGGTAAGCGGAGGCCTGGGCTAAGGGCGGTGAGGGAGCTTGGCGTAAGGAGCCCCCTAGCGGAGGCTGGGTTAACTAAGAGGGAGATAAGGGAACTGGCTAGGGAGCTGGGGCTACCTAACTGGAACTGGCCCGCCACTACGTGCCTAGCGACTAGAATACCGTACGGGGAGAGAATAACGCTCGAGAGGCTAAGGAGGATAGAGCTAGCGGAGGATGTGGTGCGGGAGCTTACCGGCGTTAAGGTAGTTAGGGTGAGGGATCACGGCCGGGTTGCGAGGATAGAGGTCGGGAGGAGCGAGAGGAGAGCGCTCTTCGATGAGAGGCTCCTCGACGAGCTATATGCTAAGCTAAGGGAGCTGGGCTACGAGTTCGTAGCACTAGACCTATACGGCTACCGGGAGGGGAGCATGGACGAGGCGCTTGGGCAGAGGCTATAAGGCGCTTCTAAGGTCCTCGGAGAGCGGTCTAGGCCGTTTCTGGGCGATAGCCCATTTAAGCCCGAACGCCTAGCTCTCGCTGTGAGCGTGAAGTTCAGGGATAGGGACGCCCCCGTATCTAAGGAGGGGATAATCTTCAGGGTCATGGGCTACGACCACCCTCCTGACGCCTGCTTCTGCGACGTAGAGTACGCGCCGGAGACGATCTACGTGAGCAGGGAGCGTAGGGCCCTGAGGGAAGGGCGGGGGCTTAGGTACTACAAGTTCTACTTCGACGGGGGGCTTAAGTTCGTGATGGAGAAGTACCCCCAGTACACGATATATAGCGAGGTGTTCGGTAAGAGGCTTATCGGCATTAGGAGCTCCGACATCGCCGAGCTGAGGAGACCTGACCAGCGGCTTAGGGAGCTGCTGCGGTCAGATAGGCACGATAAGCTAGTCGAGGCGCTGCGGTCGCTAATGGACCTGATCTCGGAGGCGTCGTCGCTCAAGCCCTCAGACTTCGGGGTGTTTGGGTCGCTGATGCACGACTTCTACCACGAAGACTACAGCGACATAGACCTCGTGGTGTACGGTAGGAGGGAGCTCAAGGAGCTCCTAGAGGTGCTACGGGAGCTGTACAAGGGGGGCGGCGTGCTAGTTAACGAGTTCGACACGGCCTCTCCCAGCTCCTTTAAGAACTGGAGGTTCAAGCACTACACGCCGGAGGAGTACGTCGAGTACCAGAGGAGGAAGCTCATCTACGCAGTGCTCAACACGCCGCACAGGCGCATTAAGGTGGAATTCGAGCCCGTTATGAAGTGGAATGAGATAAACAACGAGTACCCTACGTACGCGAGGATTAGGCGCTTAGCGTTCGTTGAGGCCATCGTTGAGGTTACCGACGATAGTAGGTCCTTCTTCATGCCATCGGTCTACGGCGTTAAGGTCCTAGAGCTTAGGGGCTTTAGGGGCCGCGTAGACGTTAGGAGGATCGTCTCGTACGTGGAGGAGTTCAGGATGCAACTAAGGGAGGGTGAGGTGGGGCTAGTTCGCGGCACCCTAGAGGAGGTCCTGCTGAAGAACGGGGAGGTGTTCCACCAGATCACGTTAAGCTACGGCCATGGGAACTACTTCGACCAGGTGCTTAAGAGGGCCTAGAGTAGCTTCTACCTCTTAACCCTCGAGAGCACGTAGTCGACTATGCGCCCAGCGATATCGACCCTCGTTACCGACTGCAGCCCCCTCCACCCCGGCTGGCTATTAACCTCTATTACGTAGTACCCCTCAGGCCCCTCGAGTATATCTACGCCCGCTACCTCACAGCCCACAACCTTAGCGGCCTTAACCGCTAAGTCCTCGAGCTCTCCGCTGAGCTTAAGAGGCCTAGGCCTCGCCCCCTGAGCTATATTAGTCCTCCACCCGCTAGACTCCCTGTACATCGAGGCTACAACCTCGCCGCCGACCACGAACGCCCGGATATCCCTATTGCCGTGCGGGATGAACTCCTGGACGTAAAGCACCTTGTGCACGAAGCTCAGAGCCGTGAACACCCTCCTAGCGGTCTCGGGGTCAGAGACCCTCATCAGCCCTATCCCCCTAGAGCCGAAGAGGGGCTTTACGACCACGTCGCAGCCCAGCTCGTAGAACGCCCTCATAGCTTCCCTAGCACTCTCAGCGACCAAGGTCCTGGGGACCGGGATCCCGTGTTCCTCTAGCAGCGAGAGGGCGTAGAACTTGTCTATACACCTCTCTATGGCCGAGGGGCTATTGACGACGACCACCCCCAGCCGAGCAAGCCTGTGGAGGGCGTCCATCCTAAATATCGCCTGATCCAGCGAGCACCTGCCAATGGGCCTGACTATCACCGCGCTCAAGTCCTCCTCGAGCTTTACCCCCCTAGACTCGAGCCTAGGCCGGTAGCCAACTCGCGCCACGAGCGACCTATAGCTTAGGAAGACCGCCTCATGCCCCCTTTCGCGTATCGCCCTCTCCAGCTGCCTAGGAGCCCACGCGCGGGGGTTGCGGGTGAGTATGCCTATGTTCATCCACTGTTCTAACAGCCTAGTTCGATTTTTTACCCTTCCCCTGGAGCAAGTAGCGTGCGCTAAAGGGGGCGCTAATGGATAGGGGCCTGCTGAAGACGATCTTAGTGCTCGAGGCGGCGCTAGCCTACGTCTACGTGTCCCTGACTAGCGGCGTCTTCCTAGCATACTTAGCCCACTTAGGCTACAGCGCTGACACGATGGCCGGCGTCGCCATGCTCTCCTCACCCCTAACCTTGCTGCTCGGCCTAGCGGCGTATAGGCGGCCGGAAAAGGCCCTCAGCAGGCCTAGGGCGCTCCTCCTAGCCGCCCATGCAGGCGAGAGGCTCGTCTGGTTCGTAGTACCCTTCATTAGGAGGTTCGAGCTGCTAGCTGCCCTCTACTTTGTCAAGGACGTTCTCTCGGCGCTCGTGTCGCTAGTCCTAGGCGCGCTAATCTTCGGCCTATTCGACGAGAGGGGGGTTAGGGAGGTTACGGCTAAGAGGGGATCGGCCGCCTCCCTTTCGAGCATCGTGGGCTACCTACTGGCCACGGCCCTGCTCTCGAGGGGGGAGGAAGGGTTCGCTCTCTCCTTCATCTACGGTGGGCTGGTAGGGCTCGCCTCAACCGCGCTCATGGCCGTACCGAGGCTCGGGGAGCTGAGGGTGGAGGTGGGCGAGCTTAAGGGAGTTGAAAGGGTCTATACGGCCTCGCTTTACCAAGCCCTCTACTCGGCGTCTACGAGCCTGCTCAGCGTGCTGTGGGTCTCGGCGATCGTCGGAGGCTTAGGCCTAAGCGAGTACTGGGTAACGGCCGTAAGCCTAGTAGGCACGGCCGTCAGCGTCTTCGCCTCCCTAGCCTGGGGTAGGGCCGAGTTCAGGTACTACAGGCTCTCCCTAGCTTTCGAGTCCCTAACCCCGATCCTGGTCCTTGCAGCTAACAGCCCCCTACTCCACCTCGGGCTAGCCGCCTACTACTCGTTCTTCAGCACGGGCGCGGGCTTCCTCGGGAGCTTCCTCTACGCCCGCTACATCGAGGGCTTAGGCGCTGTTAGGGCGTCGTCACTTCTAATACTGCTGGGGAGCGCTGGCGAGGCGCTGGGCCTCGTCCTGGGAATCCTCTTCGGCAAGGATCCCCTGGCCTTAGCGGCGACGATAGCGGCACTTAAAGCCGCATCCCTAGCAGTAGCGTTCCTCGCGATACCGGAGGTCGCGGTCGTCCCCGAGTACGCGGCTAGGAGCTACGCCTCAACCCTCTACTCCATAAGCCTGCTAGGCTTCAACCTAACGCTAGAGGTCTCTAAGGAGGCGGTCCTAACGACGCTTAGAGCGCTAGCGCTTACTGTGAGCTTAATGTTCCTCTACTTAATATATCGGATCTCGCTACTCCTAGCAGGGCTGTAAGGGGTAGGAAGCCGTGCCCCCTCCACTCGAGGAGCTACTATCGGAGGCCATTAGGACCGTTATCGAGGAGCTAGCCTACGTAGCCCCGAGGATCTTCCTAACGATCCTAGCCCTCTCCCTGCTAGCCGTAGCGTGGAGGATAGCAAGGGCCTACCTAGGTAAACTGCTTAAGTTCGCGGAGGCCGATAAGCTACTCGAGAAGATGCTTGGGAAGCCCCCACCGTTCTCCCCCACTAGAGCCGTACTCGTCGCTGCGGACGTAGGGATAGCCGTCGTAGCCATCCTGCTAGCCATCAACGTCCTACTCCCGGCGGAGCTCAAGGCCACTGCAATAGAGTGGATGCTACTGCTCGGGAGGGCCGCTAGCCTGATACTGATAGCCGTGGTGATCCTATCCCTCTTCGAGCTCCTAATAAAGAGGGTGAGAGTCGAGGCGAAGCTCAGGAGCTACCTCTCCCTAGTCTCCTTCCTGATACTAACCGCCTTCCTAATAGACGTATCCGCGATGTCCCCCGAAGTTAAGGCCGCGCTAGTCTGGGGCTTAGCCCAGGGCATAGGCATTTCAATAGCTATCTTCGCAGCCTGGTTCTTTTTCGGCGACTACATAGCCGAATATCTCGAGAAGGCCTCGAGGGTAAGAGCGAACTCCGGCGAGCCTGAGGAAGCATCGCAGGCATAGTAGCTTTAGTCCGGGGATAAAGCCTCGACCCTACGGGGAGCGGAGGAGAGAGGGGCCGTGGCTAGGCACTCGCCGCCACGCGGTCTCTAGCGCGGTACGCTAGGCGGTCTCTTCTCTAGGAGGATGAGCTTCCCCTTTAGGCCGGGGTAGTAATCGATTAGGCGCGCTAGCTTTAAGTCGGAGGTCGCTAAGGCTAGCCTAGTCCTTAACCACGTCGAAGCCACTAGGGCGTCGAAGAGGCAGAGGTTACTGCGCTCGTCGACAAACACCTCAAGGCACTCCCTAGCGAGTTCAAGCGCCTTAACCAAGTCCTCATAGCCTAGCTCAAGTATCTTAATGCCCGGAGCTAGTGGCAAGTATCGGAGGAAGGTAGCGTACCTCCTCAGCTCATCCAGCCCCTTCGCTTTGAATATGGGATAGGCGGCCTCGAGCAAGCAGGCCTTAGGCACGAGGAGCCCATGCCTTCTCCTAAGCTCTAGAACGTGCGCCCTGTAGACCGAGTCCCTGAAGTATAACGCCCAAACGCAGACTGTGTCGCATAGGATGGGCACGGTAACCATTTATAGCCTAAGGTTACTTAAGGTTACTGATGCGCAAGGTAAAGGTGTACAGGGGAGGGATCATTAAGCTACCGGCCGAGGTCAGGAGGGCGCTAGGCGTGGAGGAGGGTGACGAGCTGGTAGTGTACGTCGAGGCGGGTAAGGCGATCCTCGTACCGCCGCGTCGAGTAGACCCGGTAATCGAGTTCTCGTCGGTCCTTGGGCGGCCGGTGGACGAGGATAAGGTGTTAGAAGAAGCATCTAAGGAGCTTAGTGAGCGGCTAAGCGAGCTAGGACGGCTCGAGCCCGTCGACGACGCCTAGGCCAGCGCCGCTAGGGGCGTTGCAACCCTTCGCCTCGGCGTTGACTCGTTGCCGTCGTCTATATCGGTGAGCCTTATCAGCCGTAGGTACCTCCACTCCTCTTCGGTTTCAGCTAGGTCGATGAGCGCCTGCAGGGTCTCCTCGTAGAGCCGCCGTAGGAACTCGTGCTCGACGCTTAGGTCGCGGTCCTTTAGGTCGTCCATTATGGCCATTAGCCTTCCGAGGCCGCGCTAAGCTACACGGGCTGCTCTAGGAGGCGCGTCGAGTTCTGGAGGAACGGGGCTCCGGGTAGTCGCATATGAAGCGCAGCCACCTCTCGTAGCCCTCCTCGTCCGAAGGGTGCCTAACGTACTCGACGAAGGCGCTAGCTATCCTGCCGAACTCCCCGTAGGCCCTCACGACTTCGAAGAAGGCTGCGATGCCCAGCGAGACCATCGCGCCCAGCCCGAACTTCTCGAAGTAGGGGTTCCTCGTCCCGTCGCAGGCGTCGTCGATGAGCCTGTTCACCGATACGTCGAATATCTCTGAAGCTAGGATCAAGCCGTAGTCTACCCTCCTCCCAGACTCCCTGAAGCCGGCGTAGGGGACAAAGCCCGCTACGCGCGCGGTGTAAAAGTTTAGGAAGTCCTCTAGGCTAAGCCCCAGGACCTTAAGCTGAGAGGAGAGGCTGGTAAAGCGCCCATAGGCCCTCTTAAGCTGCGGCTGGATATCGTCCCATGCACTACCCCATAGAGCTCTACCCCACTTGTTGATCAGGAGAGCAAGCCCCGCTTTTCACTTCGAAAAGGCTTAAAAGGTGGGAATGTCAGGTCCGCTGTTTTAGCGATGCAAAACTGCCTTCCTCCTCAGCCCCCCGCGTCCAGCAGCCCGTCGAGTTGACGACTACTCCAAGTACTTCTCGACGCTCTCCTCTACCGCGTAGATCCTAGTTATGAGGAACTCCTCTCCGCGAAACCTCCCCTTAACGAGGATCTTCTTAAGCTCGAGGTTCTCCTCAGGGGGCTCGCCGTAGAAGACCCCGGGGTAGACCCCGCTGCTATTGGCTAGCTGGTACCTGTACACCTTCCTAAGCTCGGGCTCCACGGGCCCGTGTATCGGGCACAGCCACTCCTCGTCGACGAGCTCTAGCAGCCTCCTGCAGTGCGGGCAGACCATGTTCTCGGTAACCTCTTGGTGTAACACGAGCACCGAGACTATCCACGACCCCCTCTTCCTAGCCGCTGCCAGCGTGGGCGCGCGGGCGGGGAGCATCTGGGTTATGGAGGGTAGTGCATCCTCCTCGAGGAACGTCATCCTCGAGTTCTCAGTAACCCTCACGATCCTAGAGCCGCCAACCTCGGCTATCACGTACCTAGTTAGCTTAACCGGGGCGTCCTCCCTACCCTCTAAGGCGTCTACGTGCTCCTTACCGAAGGCTACGCAGAACATCCTCTCGTCCTCGTTAACCAGCGTAAACGTCCTGTAGACGGTCCCTCCCCTCTCCTTCACGGGCCCCAGCTCTAGGATCCTCCCAACGATCGGCGGGGTGAATATCTCGGAGACGTCGACGCCGAGCCTCTTAGCCGCGATTATCGCTATCGCCTTATCCGAGAGGGAATCCCCGAACTTAGCCTTAAGCTCGATACGAGATCTAAGAACTCCTCCCTGCTAACGCCCGAGCCCTTAATCCTCTCCCAAACCTCCTCAACCTCCTTAGAGATCATCGAAGAGGCATTAGCGAGGGGAGCTAATATTCTCGCCTACAGCGGCTACCCGTTAAGGGCAAAGAAAGGGGAAAGGCGTTTTCAGGGCCTACCTAGCCTCCTTCCAAGCCCCTTAATCACCGGTATTGCCACTAGCGCTCCGAGGAGCCCTCCAACGGCGTGTAGCCCGGTCCAGGTGAGCACCCCTGCTATTGCCTTGAAGTGCATGAAGAAGGCCCCTATTATGAGCCCAGCAGTGGCAGCGGTGACTAGGCTAAGCAGCGGTATTAGGGCTAGGGGTTTCTCCTCGAAGACCCTCCTGTAGCCAGCGATATAGATGAGGACGTCGACTAGCACGCTAGCCGCTGTGAAGCCGAAGAAGTAGAAGGCGCCGGGCCTTAGGATGAGCGTTATGAAAGTGGCCGTTAGCCCCACCAGCGTGCCGGTGCCGGGCTTTCTCGCGACCCAGATCGCGGTTAGTAGCGATACTAGCCCTATGATGTCGCAGAAGAAGGGCAGTCTCGTCAGCCTGAAGACGTAGGGAGCTACTAGGTAGTTGATTACGCCCCACAGCGCTCCGAAGACAGCAGCCGTAGCTATGCTCCTAGCATCCACCCTCCTTCACCTCGAACAGCACGTTCGGAGGGAGGGATAGGACTACGTGGAAGGCCTCCTCCTGGCCAAGCCTCCTCATCAGGCCGTCTAAGTCGGCCTTAGGCCTGATCTCCAGCCTCCTCCCATTACATTCGAATACCAGTACTATCTCATCGCCCCACTCTACCACGAGGTTACCCTTGCCCACTGTGCAGCAGGAGCCCGCCTGTACGCCATCTAGCAAGCACGTAAAGGGAGTTCGCGGCGGGACTTTAGCCCTGCACACCATGTCCTTTATGCCCTTAGGCGAAAGCGCCTCAACGGCTAATCTAGCTGCTCTATACCCCCAAGCGAGGTACGGGCCCTTATGCCCATGGAACCTAGCGGTCTCCTCGGGGCTCAGCATGGTGTTACCGTTTTCTAAATAAGTAATATCGGGGATAATAAGCTTAGCCTAACCATAGCGTTGCCGTGTAGAGTCGACATATACTCATCTTTCTCTAGGAGTTCACTAGAAGGAAGAAATTTTAGAGACCATCTTCCCGTGACGAGAAATCTAGACAGAAAACTTCCCTTAGCGTGCTTCAGCTTCAAAAAGTAGAGGCTTAGGGTGAATAGTTCTGCGTTTAGACGCTGGTTATAGTGCGTTAGGGAGTACTGTAAGTTAAATACCGTAACTTACCAGAGAGATATAAACCGGGGTTTAACCACCTACATAATGATGGAAAGAAGGAATAGATTAACTCCTGCAATGTTGAGGGTACTGGGAGCTCTCTCCGAACGCGGCCGGGAGAAGTTCAGGACAATAGCGCTGAAGACTGGTTTAAGCGATAAGACCGTGTGGACCGCGCTGAACAGGCTAATAGCGCTAGGGTACGTGCGTAAGGACGAGTGGGGTCTCTACGAGATCACCCCTAAGGGCGAGGACCTGCTTAAGAGCAAGGAGCACGAGCTACTCCTAGCAAGGCTAACCTCATCTCTAACTAACCTAGCCGCTCTGATGAGGGAGGGCACCCCGATAAGCCATGACCTGCTTGAGAGGTTGAAGGAGATTAACGAGAGGATTGAGCGGGAATTGGAGAGGCTTAGAAGGGGCGAGTAGCTAGACTAGGCACACCAATCCTCTTCCTCTTTTTCTTAGATCTTCCGAATTAAAGAAATTCTTACCTAGGAAAAACTTTTAAGGCGCGGCTACTGTGGAAAAGCGGGGACGAGCATGAACAGGACCGTGCTTGAGGCTCCCCCGAAGAGGCTTCTCCTAATATTTGGGGGAGGAGGGCAGGAGATTGAGGTCGAGGTTGAGGACCCTAAGAACACTACCCTCGCGGACGTCTTTAGGGAGCTTAAAAGTCAGGGTAAGCTGCCCTCAAACTTCAACATCTCCGACATTACGGTGGTGCACGGCGATGAGAGGGTTAAGCTGGACCTTAACAAGCCGGTAGCTGAGCTGGGGTTGCCGGACAACGCTGTCCTCAAGGTCCTATCCGCCTCTACGCGCAGCATAATATTCGGGGCGATGTTGCCATGGGTAAGGTGAGGGTCGTCTCCCGCTCGAGCGTGCCGTTCAGGGTCTACGGGAGGCGGGAAGCTGTACGCGTGCCAAGGAAGGACGTCGTACGGATTAAGCCCCCTAATCCCTTTATTATCCACAAGCGGAGGCTTGGGAATGAGCTAAGGACGCTGGGCTTCAAGCCCATAAGCGGGAGCCCTGAGGAAGAGTGGGTCTGGAGCGGTAGGCTGTGCGGCGGGAGGGCCCTTATCGAGATACCGAAGGTGTTCGACGCTAAGCACCCGGCTAAGCTGTGGATCGATGAGAAGCTCTATAGGAAGTGGAGGTGGTTTAGGATCCTGAGGAAGGAGAGGAAGTTCGATGGAGACGGTTACGGGGCCTACTACCTGATCTGCGTCTTCCCCCACGACGTCATGTTACACGGGCTCATCGTAGAGCTGCTGCAGAGGGTTAAGAGCGAAACGGGGTATGAGTGCCCGGAACTGAAGGGGCGGAGATGAGGGGGCATATCCTAGGGGAGGAGAGAGCGGCGGGGGCATCCCAGCGCGCGGCGGAGGAAGCAGCTAAGGGGGAGGCTAGCCTTAGCCCTAGGGAGCCTAGCTCCCCTCAGGGAGAGGGAGGGCGCCAGAAGCCTTCAACCCTATCTGTCGCTGGAAGCGCTCCAGTGACTAGGCCGGGTAGCTCTAGAGGGGCTCGAGGACCTGTGAGAGTTAGGGTTAGTCCTCCTCCCTCTAGGGTCGTCGTCTACTACCCGAGGAGAGCTCTAGAGGAGTTCCTAGAGAGGATGAGCTCGCTAGCCCTCTCCACGGGCAGGGAGGTTGCAGCGGCGTGGCTCGGCTTTAGGAGGCGTAGGGGAGACGCCCTCGCGCTGGTAGCGTTAAAGCCCGTGATCCTCACAGCGAGCAGGTCCTCGGGCGCCTACGTGGAGGTTGAAGGCGATTCGCTGTTAACTCTCGAGAGGCTGGCCGAGGACGCGGGGGAGGACTTAACGGTGGTAGTCCTCGCGCACACTCACAACTGGCCCGGCGGCCACGAGGTGTTCTCGTCGAGGGATAGGTCTACCGCTAGGGAGCTTGCCAACCCGCAGCTAGCGTTCGCCGTCATAGACCCGTACACGAAGGCGGTTAGCCACTGGAGGTGGCTGAACGGGGCTGTGGAGCGCATCGAATACAGGGTGGTTAACGACGAGGTCGCCCTGTTAAAGGACGGCGAGCTCCTCCCCCTGCTCAGCGGGTATAGGCCGCTCGAAGAAAGGGTAGGGGAGCTGGAGGCAGCGGTTAAGCAACTGGATGAGGCGTTGAAGCTACTGGGCGAGGCTCTACGGTCGGTTAGCAGAGCCGTTGAGGAGCTGAAGAGGGAGGCTGACGCGGTCATATTCGTACATGCGCCTGACCTTGAGAAGAGGAGGAGCGCTCTCTCCAGAATCCTTAGGGCGCTGAGGGCGGGGGAGGATGCTAAGTGAGGAGCTTAAGGTGAGGTACTTCGATAGGGCGCTGCGCTACGACCCTGCGAGAGTGGATAGGTTGCTGGAGAGCCACGTCCTGTTCGTTGGCTGCGGCGCGCTGAACACGACCTTAGCTACGTGGCTTGCGAGGGCGGGTGTGGGCTCGATAACCCTAGTCGACGGGGACGTGCTCGAGGAGCATAACCTAGAGCGCTATGAGGGGCTGACGCTTAAGGATGTTGGAAAGTACAAGGTGTACGCCCTCGCCGAGTACCTGCTTAAGATAAGGCCTTGGATGCGCGTACTAGCGTTCCCGCTGCACCTAGATGACATCCTCCACCGCTGCTTTGAGACGGACTGGGAAGGGGAGGGGTGCGCCGAGCTGCTAGTAGCGGCTAGCGACGCAGACCTGGTGATCGTCGGGGTCGATAATAACTGGGCTCGCTACTGGGCTACGTGGCTTGCAATGGAGTTCGAAATACCCTACCTCGAGGTGGCGTTCGGGCCCGAGGGGCACGTAGGGGTGTGGTTCTTCGAGAACCCGAGGCGCGGCCCCTGCCGGCTCTGCGACTTCAGGGAAGAGGACTACGGCGCTGACATGCTCGGCTATAACTTCACGGCTACCTGCCCTAACACGGGAGCCTGCCTGAAGGTTAGGAACTGGAAGAGGGGGCTTAGGGCAGCCGTGTTCATATGCGGCACGAGCGTCTACTCGGAGGCCGAGAGGGTGTACGAGGATGGGAGGATCGTCAGGATTAGGTTCAGGTGCCCTGCGTGCGGCGAGGTTCACGAGCTGAAGACCCCTGATGCGCCAGCTCCAGCGGTCATCGAGGTGGTTAGGCGAGCCTGCGCCGAGGCCTTAGAGGTGGCGATAGGGTTCCTCGTTAGAAACGAGGTCCCAGACTGGAACCTTAAGCTGGTGAGGGGGGACTGGCGGGAGACGATCAGGATACCGATACACGAGAGCCACCTCGACCTGCACAGGTGCCTTTGGAGGAGGTGTGATGAGCGATAACGTGAGGCTGACCAGCGCGGCAGTCTACACGGTCCTCTTCATCGCGCTAGCGTGGATCTTCCTGCGTGGGTGGCTGGAGGCCCCTTCCCTTTTTCTATTTCCGTCGCTACCGGAGGCGCGGAGCGACCCCGTTAGGTACGTTATTTACGCCGCTTTAGATCTGATCTCTACCGTAGTCCTCGTAAAGCTCGCAGAGGGTATGTCGGACGATGAGGAGATAACGA
Source organism: uncultured Thermofilaceae archaeon (assembly GCA_964489665.1). GTDB lineage: Archaea > Thermoproteota > Thermoprotei > Thermofilales > Thermofilaceae > CAZAZN01. The sequence goes on along the minus strand of CAZAZN010000003.1, from coordinate 19,918 downwards.
TAGCCGCTGTAGCTGGTGCCGTGCTCTTCCTCCTCCTGTACCCGCTCCTGTTAAGGTGTTTCGCCCTCCTAGTAACCTACACGTGCGGCCTAATCCTAGTAGCGTACAATCCCGCGCCCGCGAGCACCACGCCTGCCGTTGCTAAGCCTCGCAGCCCTCAGCGCCGGAGGAGACCTAAGCGCACGGCGCGGGCTAGGGTTAAGGTGAGAGTTAGTAGGGTGCGCGTAGCGCGATACGCCTTAGTAGACTCGCTTACGGGCCGCCCGATAAGGGGGCCCTACTACTACGCGTGCCCTTATAGGTTCGATCATGTCTTCGACGAGGACTCCGCTCGCGCTATAGTGAACAGGTACGGCGACATAGTGTGCCCATTCTGCGAGGGAATGCCTAGGCTTAAGCGTAGGCGCCTAGCCTAGCAGGTTCTTAATCGATCCATACTTCGCCTTAAGCTCCGCGAGGACCTTAGGGGTCGAGGCTACGTACCTCACCTCGACGTAGTCTATCGGGAGCTTACCTAAGGGAGCGAAGTCCCAGTTAGCGAACTCGATCCCCGATTCCTTAGCTACTACGTATCCCCCTGCTATGTCGGGAACCCACGACCTACCAACCCCTACCTCGGCGGCACCCCTAGCTAAGTAGCAGAGCTCGAGTGACGAACACCTAAGCTCCACGGAGCTAAACCCCCTTAGCCTGACGTTGGTAACTATGGCGTCGAAGTTCGCCGGTACCTCCAAGGCTATTTCGCTGAGCTTCCTCTCTAGGCCTTCCGAGACTATGACCGCGCCCTTACCCTTCTCAGCCCTGTAGCGCTCCATGTTCTCTAAGTCCACTACTAGTCCGTAGACGAGTTCACCCCTCCTAGCAAGCGCTACGCTGTAGGCGTAGTACTTAAGGCCGCTCATGAAGGAGAGGGAGCCGTCAAAGACGTCGCACACGCAGACCCACTCCGACCCCCTATCCCCTACGAACCCAGAGTCTTTGCCTAGGAGCGATACGTCGCCTAGCAGGTCGCGGATCCTGTTGAGGAGCTCGAGCTCCCACCTGGGCTTAACATCCTTGATCAGGACCCGGTAGCTTATCCTCTCGCGCCTGAGCCTCTCGGCCTCCTCCTTAACCCTCTTCGAGTGCTCTAGTAGCTCCTCCTCAACCTCCCTGAGGCTAACCCTCATTCGGTGTATCCCGGCTAATCATGACTTAATAGGCTTAATTGGGTAGGGTGCACGGCCCGGCGGTTGACATGGTGAGGGTGTCGAGGAGGCCGCCACCCGGGCTTAAGCCTATCGAGGTTGTCGTAGCCGACGTGCTGTCCAGGGTTGAGGAGAGGAGGCTATCGCTTAGGGCCGTCATGGAGGACTACTTCTCTAAGCGGAGGAGGATGGCGCCCATAAGGGGCGTCGTGAGGGCGTATTGCCTAGGGGTCCTGAGGAACTATAGGCTCCTGGACTTCGCCGTTAGCTACTGCCACGGCGTTGACGTCGAGAAGCTTGGAGCGTTCAAGAGGAACTTGCTGAGGGCGCTAGCCTACGAGGTGGCGTTTAGGGGGGTTAGCGTGGAGAGGGCTAGGGAAGTGGCGAAGAAGTTCCTGAAGGGGGTTAGGGTTAGCTTAAGGGGGTGGAGGGAGCTAGCCGAGCTTGACCCCGAGCGGATAACTGGAGGCCTAAGGGATATCGAGAGGCTGGCGGTGCTTTACTCTCAACCAACCTGGGTCGTTAGGTACTTAGTTAGGCTGCTCGGGAGGGATGAGGCCGTTAAGCTACTCGAGAGTTTTAATCAGCCTAAGCCCCTGTGGGTGCGCGTAAACACCCTTAAGGTGAGTAGGAGGGAGCTAGCCGAGAGGCTTAGGGAGAGGGGGTACGAGGTCGTCGAGGACAAAGACCTCCCCGACCTCTTAAGGGTTGAGGGCAGCGCCGAGGGTCTATCTAGGCTCCCGGAGCACGAGGCCGGGCTCTTCTACATACAGGATAAGGCGTCAGCCCTCGTAGCTCACGTGCTGGGGGCAGAGGAGGGCGCCGTAGTCCTAGACATGTGCGCAGCCCCAGGGGGTAAGGCTACGCACGTGTACGCGATGGGTAGGGGACGAGTCGAGGTCGTGGCCCTAGAGGTTAAGCGCGGGCGGGTTCGCGCGCTCGAGGCTGTCTCGAAGCGGCTTAGCTGCTGGCTTGACGCCGTCCTAGCGGACTCCCGGCATCCACCCCTAAGGCTGAGGTTCAGGTACGTCCTCCTAGACCCGGACTGCAGTAGCCTAGGCAAGCTAGGGCACAGCCCCGAGATAAGGCTGTGGATCAAGAGGGAAGTCGTTAGGAGGTACTCTAGGCTTCAGAGGGATCTCCTTAAGGCGGCCTCCCAGCTCGTCGAGAGCGGCGGAGTGCTAGTCTACTCGACTTGCACGCTTACGGTGGAGGAGAACGAGGAGAACATGTTATGGGCTCTCGAGGAGCTAGGCTTTAGCCCAGCCGAGGTTAACGCGCCCCTTGGAGTCCCGGGGCTAAGGGGGCTGAGGTGGGCTAGGAGGCTTTACCCCCACCTTCACGATACCGTAGGCTTCTTCTTAGCCAAGCTAACCTCCTAGCCTCGAGGGCTAGCTTCACTAGATCCTCTGGGCCAAGGGCTTCGTCCCCGACTTCAGGAGGCCTCTCGGATAGGCTGATCAGCCCTACGCGTGGTATCCCAAGCCTCCTCATCTTCTCAACGGCCCTATGCGCCTCTCCCTCGCCTATAGGGGATAGCTTAACCTCGTAGCCCCTCTCGGGTCGCCCCTTCCTAAGCAACACTACGTCCACCTCTCCCTCTGGTGAGACTGAGTAGGCCCTCGCTAACCCGTAGCGCTCAGATAGCAGCTCTCCAACGAAGAACTGCGCCTCCAGCCCAAGCCTAGCTAACACCTCCTCGCGGTTAGGGCTTAGCCCTAGCTCCCAACTCCTCTCCTCGAAGTACAGGAGCACCGATAGGAGGTTAGACCTGTGCCTGTAGTAGACCCTAGCCCCCCTCGTGCGCCACAGCCTTAACCCCTCGACGAGCCCCATCCTCTCCATATGGGCTAGGATCCCCGTAACGACTCCCATCTCGGGCCTCTCCAGTAGCCCGGCCTCGTACAGCTTCTGCGCTAACGCCCTAGACGACCAGTAGCCCGCAGCTAGGAGCCTCAGCATAGCGTCGTAGAGGCGCGTCAGCTTCCTCTCCTCCTCGAAAACCTCCCCCACTAACCCGCTAGCTGACGCAGCGAGCGCCCTATAGTTAGCCGCTAGCACCGCCGCCGGGTCCCCGGAGGGCTCGATGATCCCCAGTATCCAGGGGTCTCGAGCGACTAGCGCCCACAGGAGCGCCTCCTTAGCCCTAAACCTGCCGGCGAACGCGGCTACCGCGTCCGAGGGCGAGACCACATCCACTTTAAACGGCGCTAGCAGCCCGAGGAGCGGGCTCCTCCTATCAAACACCCTAGCTACGATCGTTAGGCTAGACCCGCACAGTACGAGCCTGTCGCTAGCCTCGTGCCCAGCTAGCGCGATAAGGTCCCAAGTCCTCTCGGGTAGCCTCTGAAATTCATCCAATATGACGAGTCCTCCTCGCCTTACGACGTCTAGAGTTCTCCTCATCGCGTCCTCCAACCCTAGGAGTTGGACGCTTCCGCCGCTCTCCAAGTAGCACTCGCCGCCCCTAGAGACTAGCACGTAGAGATCCCAGCTAAGGCACCTGCGAACGAGGAACGTCTTCCCCGTCTTCCGCCGCCCGTAGACTAGCACCCACCCCTTAATCCCCTTAAGGGCCTCGCACTCCCACCTATCTATTACCATTATAACATTTCAGTCAGGATATTCTGGCTAGAATAAATAAGCATCACGGCTCAGCTGAGGGGCAATAGTTTTAGGAGATGAAGAGCTGGCTTGAGCGGTATGGCGCGTAGCGCCCTGTTCGTGTCCCTTACGGCCATCATGGGCGCGCTCGCTATAGCCCTCTCCCTAGCGAGAATTCAAGTTCCCTACCCCCTCCTGCCGTTTCTCAAGGTCGACTTCGCCGAAATACCCTCATTCATCGCGTACTTCCTCCTAGGACCCCTCAGCGGGGCGTGCTGCGCCGCGCTCCACTGGCTCGGTATGGTCCTGAGGTCAGGTAACCCAGTAAACCCGACGTTTAAGCTCCTAGCGGTCCTCTCAAACTTACTCGGACTCTGGGCAGGCGAAAAGGTCGGTAAGAGGGCTTGGGCTTCGATAGCGCTTGGGGCCGTATCCAGGGTCGCGGTAATGACCATCGTAAACCTGCTCGTATTCGCGGTGCTAGCGCCCGGCTACTTAGAACTAACCAAGGCCCTGCTTAGGAGCCTAGGACTGAGCTTCAGCACGAACACTGAGGCCCTCGCCTGGGCCCTCCTCCTAGTAGGGGTGTTTAACGCGATTCACGCCGCCGTGTCCGGGGTACCAGCCCTATTCGTAGCGCGGGCCGTGAAGCGGCGCATCCCGCAGCTTAGGCCCTAGCTACCACCTTTTTAACGAGTCTCTTACGCCTCCACGCCGAGTACTCGTAGGCTATTACGAACAGCACGATAACCGCCACCGCTAGGCCGATCAGAATCTCCACGACCTCGGTGTAGGTTAGCGGTAAACCTCCCACGACCATGAAGACGTCGATCGAGAGGCTAGCCTTTCCCGTCCCGCTACCCGGCACCTTAACGGCCGTGGATACGCGCCTGCCAGCGTACTCAGCTATGACCGTGTACTCGGCCTCGGGGAGGTAGATCGTGAAAGATCCTCCCTTGTCCGTCGTCCCAGCTTCGACTAGCTTGCCCTCGTAGAGCACCTTAACCTCAGCCCCCTTAATGGGCTGTCCAGCGGCCCCCTTCACTGTGACGAAGAGCTTGCCTATCTTCGGGCATACGACCGTCGCGTTAGACGGGGTCACGGTCACCGTATAGTCTACGGGCACGCCCTTCCAGCTGACGATCGTCACCTTCAGGATCCCAAGCGGCACCTCCCTAACGACTGCCTTGCCTTGGGGGTCTAGAGTAACCGACATCGAAGTGCCGTCTAGCTTCTCCACCCTTATTATAGCCCCCTTGAGGGATACGCCGCCCCACCCGACTATCGTTACGGCCTTGCTGGCAACAGGCTCGGCCAGCGCTAAGGCTGGAAGGAGGGCTGCAACGAGGAGGAGGGCTAGGCGCCGCATACCACGCACCCTAACTAAGCTTTAGGCGGGGGTACCGATAAAAAACACGCGCTTACCTCAGGGCGTGCTCGGAAGCTAGCTTAAGCGCTTCGTTAACTAGCCTAGCCCTCTTAGCCCTAACCTCCGCCGCCCTCTTAGCGGCTAACCTCCTAGCCTTAAGCGCGAGGCGCCTAGCCCTCTCCTTAGACGGGTCGTACCACCTACCAACCTCCTTAACGGCCCTAGCCGCCAGCACGACGGATCGCCCGACGTTAGCCGCGTCGACCACCACCTCCTCGTCGTCTAGTACGTCTCCCTTAGCTGCGTAGTAGGCTATGCCCCAAGGGGGGATTAGGAAGCCCATCTCGATGAGGGTTAGCAGGAGCGTCGATATCGCGTGTGGACCACCCCCGTCGTTGCCCACTGCAATGACTCCAGCGACCTTACCCTCCACCCAGCTGTAGCCCGAGTGATGGACCATGTTCTCGAGGGCGGTGAGCCTATCCACGAAGTCCTTCAGCCTACCGCTGGGGCCGTACCAGTAAATCGGCGTCGCCAGCACCAGCGCATCTGCCCTGAGTACGGCGTCGTAGAGGGGCCTCATGTCGTCGTCGAGCACGCAGGGGTAGCCGCAGGCCCTAGGCTCGTCGGAGAGGCAGCCTAGGCACGGCCTTATCTCGAGGTCGTAGAGGTCTACGAGCTCTGTCTCAGCCCCCTCCTCCTCGGCGGCTAGCAACGCAACCTCTAGCAACTTATAGGTGTTCCCGTACTTCCTCGGAGACCCATCGACCCCTAGCACCTTCAAGCGAACCACCTCGGCGACTAAAGGGATAATTAGCATTTCCTACCTTACGCCGCAGCTCATAACTGTTTATATTGAGGAAGTTACCCTATCCTCGTGAAGTACAGGGCTAGGCTCATCCCCCAATCCGGGATCCCGCTAGGCGGTATAGGCACGGGCTACTTGGAGCTAAGGGCCGATGGAAGGTTCTACGAGTGGAACATATTCAACAATAAGCCCTGGAGGGGCGGCTATCCGGAAAGGGAAGAGTTTGCCACCGACGATAGCCTGTTCTTCGCTATAAGGGTTAAGGAGGAGGGAGGCGAGCCTAAGGTCCGGATCCTCAGGCTCGGCGTTAACGACCTAGGCGGGGACCTGTACAGGATGCCCTGGGTTAAGAACGTAGAGGAGATCGAGTACGTAGGGGAGTACCCACTAGCCCGCCTGAGGTTCCTAGACCCCGACCTCCCGGTTGCCGTCGAGCTCGAGGCCTTCTCCCCATTTATACCCGGAAACGTTAGGGACTCCTCTATGCCATCGGCGATCCTCGCGTTCAAGGTGAGGAACGAGTCGAGTAAGCAGGTCGAGGTTACCCTGCTAGGGGCCCTCGAGAACTGCGTGGGAAAGGGCGCGGCGAGCAGGGTCTGCGTTAACGAGGTTGTTGAGGTAGAGGGCGCTAGGTGCATTCTCCTAAGGGCTGAAGGGGTACCGCCCGACCACCCAACATTCGGAGGCAGCATGGCGCTAGCTCTCCTAAAGGCCACGAGCCACCTAGGGCTCGTGAAGGCGGCTAAGGAGGACCTCTGGAGGATGTGGGTGGACCTTAGGGCGGATGGCGAGCTCGGCTCTAGCGAGGGCGGGAGGTGCGGGGAGCCCGCCTACGGGGTCCTAGCTAGGCGAGTGGTGCTAGAGCAGGGAGGGGAGGAGGAGTTCGTATTCGTGTTCGCCTGGTTCTTCCCAAACCACATCGACTCCTCAGGGCTACGAGTTGGGCACGCCTACGAGAACTGGTTCTCCAGCGCGCTCGACGTGGTCAGGTACGTGCTCTCCAACCTAGAGAGGCTTAGGAAGTACACTAGGAGGTTTCACGACGTAATCTACGACACGACGCTGGACGAGTGGATCGTAGACCTAGCAGCGTCCCAGCTCTCAACGCTAGTAACGAACTCCTTCTACACTAGGGACTTCACGTTCGGTGTCTGGGAGGGAGGGCCTGGCTGCTGCGGACTCGGCACGCTCGACGTGTACTACTACGGCTCCATACCCCTCGCCCTAATGTTCCCGGAACTCGAGAAGGCTCAGCTCAGGCTCAGCGCTAAGTTCCAGCTGAGGCCTGGAATGCCGCAGTACGCTAGGTACGTGCTAGCGTACCCGGAGAACGTTGACGAGCTCAAGGCGGAGATAAGGCGTGATCCCTCGGTATGCCACGATCCCGGGAAGCTCGAGAAGGTGCTCGAGGAGATAGCGGCTAAGACGGGGAAAGACCCGACGGGTAGGATGCCGCACTTCTTCCCGGGAACGTTCAGCAGGGTTGACGCCTACCACATGCTAGACCTCATGCCTAAGTTCGCGCTCCTAGTCTACAGGGACTACCTGTGGACCGGCGATAAGCGGTTACTGGAGGAGATGTGGGAGAAGGTTAAGCTAGCCATCGAGAACGTCTTAAGGACTACCGATGAGCTCGGGCAGAAGCTCCCCTATCACTACCTACCCTCCGGCTTCGAGATGGTGACAGGCCCCCTGCTCAAGCCTCCGAGGAGCTTAAGGGAGCTTTTCGGGCTAGCCGTGAGCGGAGTCTCGGAGATCGTCGCGCCCAGAGGGTACACGAACGAGATCGTGTCGTGCCAGACGTACGACGCCTGGAGCTTCCTCGGGTACTCCTCGTACCTATCTACGATATGGGTAGCTGCGCTGAGGGCGGTTAGGAGGATGGCCGAGGAGCTGGGCGACGCCGAGTACGCACGCGCTATAGCGGAGGTGGAGGAGGAGGCTAGGAGGAACCTCGTAAGGCTACTGTGGAACGGGGAGTACTTTAGGCTGTGGAACGACCCCCTCAGCGGGCTTAAAGACGAGTGCTGCATGGCGGATCAGCTCAACGGGCAGTGGTACGCTAACCTCTGCGGGCTGGGCAGGGTTGTGGAGGAGGAGATGGCTAGGAAGGCGCTTCGCTCGGTACTGAAGCTAAACTTCAAGCCCGAGGAGGGGCTGATAAACGGCGCGTACCCGAACGGGACTAGGCCCTCAATCATCGGCGATACCACCTACCCGAACGGCACCGGAATACCTTGGAGGATAGGTAGCCAGCCCGATACACCCTGGACCGGGACGGAGCTCGCAGTAGCCTCCCTAATGATCCAGGAGGGGATGGTGGAGGAGGGGCTTAGGGTAGCGAGGCACGTCTACGAGAGGTACGCTAAGGCTGGGATGTTCTGGAACCACATCGAGTGCGGAGGACACTACTACAGGGCCATGGACGCCTGGGCCCTCCTGATGGCCTTAGAGGGCTTCCTCTGGAACGCGGTTAGGGGTCTCCTCACCTTCGCCCCAAAGGTCGGGAAGAAGGACTTTAAGGCGCCGTTCGCGGCTAACGGCGCCTGGGGCACCCTAGCGCAGAGGCTTGAGGGCTCGCGCCAGGTCATCGAAATCAGGCTCGCCTACGGCTCGCTAGAGCTTAGGGGCGTCGAGGTGGAGGAGCTAGTCCAACGGCCCTACGAGGTAGTGGTGGAGGCGGACGGCAGGCGCCTTAAGGTCTCCGTTGAGAGGCTAGCCGGTAGGGCGAGGATAGCTTTCGGGGAGCCCGTAAGGCTCTCGGAGGGCAGCGTCCTCAGGATCACGATGTCTAGGGCAGGTTAAATAAGGGGAGGAGCGTGAGGTAAGCGGGCGCTAATGAGGCTACTCCGCTACTTCCCCTACGAGCCTAGGCCTCACCAGCTAGAAGTGCTGAGGAAGGTACAGGACGGCGTCAGGAGGTGGAACATCTGCTTACACGCCCCTACGGGGTTCGGCAAGACGCCAGTGATACTGTCGGCCCTGCTCCCCTACGCCGAGGAGGGCATTAAGATACTCTGGGCCGTGCGCACCGGCAACGAGACGGATAGGCCCGTGGAGGAGCTAAAGGCGATCGTAGAGAGGAAGGGGGTTAGCGCCTTCGGCCTCTCCTACAGGGGCAAGAGGGACATGTGCCTGCTCGCTAAGGAGTTCGGCGAGGAGCTAGATCACTCGGACGTCTCTTACCTCTGCAGCGCCGAGAGGAACCGCTGCGTCTACTACAGGAGGTTTAAGAAGCTGTTCGATCCGGCGCCCTTCCTCGAGAGGGGCCCGCTCCTGTACAGCGAAGTATTCGAGATATGCAGGGGCCTGCTCATATGCCCCTATTACGCCCAGAGGGCGCTCGTCGAGTACGCCGACCTAGTAGCGCTCAGCTACAACTACGTCATAGACCCCAGGCTTGAGTGGAGCATGAAGACCCTCGTCTCGTTTAAGGACTGCATACTGGTGGTCGACGAGGCCCACAACCTCCAGAATGTAAACCTCGCCTCAGACACGATAACGCTGGGCACGCTTAGGAGGGCGTTTAAGGAGGCCCAGGACAAGAGGGCTAGGGAGGTCGCCAAGCTAGTGAAGCACGCTGAGGCTAAGGCCTTGGAGATCTTCAAGAGGCTGGGGGACGAGGAGGACACGACGTTTAACCCCGAGGACCTCATCCCAGAGGGCTCGATAGAAGTCTTAGAGGAGGCTAGGGAGGTGGGGGAGCAGATCAGGAAGGAGAGGCTTAGGAGGAGGCAGAGGCCTAGATCCTCCCTCTACCACCTAGCAACGTTCCTGCTCTCGGCCCTCGAGCTCTCGGGCACTAGAGGCATAGCGTTCATCGCGGAGAGGGAAGGGAGCAACCTTAAGCTAACGGTCTGGGACATGAGGGCTGCCGACGTGCTAGCCGGTCGGTGGGCGCAATTCAGGAGGGTGGTCTTCTGCTCCGGCACGCTAGAGCCCATCGACGCCTTCGCCGAGGTGGTGGGGCTATCGAACTACCTGGGGATAAGGGTGCCTAACATCTATAGGAGGGATAAGGTGCGCGTCTACATCGTAAAGGGCCTTACAACGCGCGGCGAGGAGCTATCAGAGGGCATGGCTAGGGCTTACGTAAGGGCCATCGCCCTCATGCTAAAGAAGGTTAAGTGCAACACGGCGGTGTTCACCGCTAGCTACAGGGTTCAGGAAGGCCTCGTCGAAGCGGGCCTCCTCGACAAGCTCGAGGAGCTAGGCTACGTGGCGTTCATAGAGAGGAGGGGGATGAGCGGGCAGGAGGCTAGGAAGATGCTCGAGGAGTTTAAGTCTACGGCTAGCGACGGGCGAGGGGTCCTAATAGCGCCGATGGGCGGGAGGTTCGCCGAGGGAGCGGACTTCCCCGGAGAGGAGCTTAAGGCCGTGTTCCTAGCCGGCATACCGTTCGAGAAACCCACGGTTAAGACCAGGCTGTACGTGTCCTACTATGAGGAGGTTTACGGCAGGGAGAGGGGTAGGATGTACGCCTACGTCCTCCCAGCCCTAAGGCGAGCAGCCCAGGCGCTAGGGCGGGCGGTTAGGAGTCCCGACGACGAAGCGGTCCTCGTGTTGGGCGATGAGAGGTACTTGCGGTACGCCGGGCTTCTGCCCGACTACGTTAGGGAGTGGGCTACCGTAGTAGCTGCCGAGGAGCTAGACCTAATAAGGGTGCCCTGGAGCTAGACCTACCTCTTTTTGCTAACATGCAATGATTTTTATCTAACGCCTAAGTAGGAGATGGGCGATGTGCGGCGCAGATGGCTTAGCGTCGATAATAATTCCGTCATACGGCAGCGGTAGGGCCCTCCTAAAGCTGGTAGACGTGCTGCTCCGCGACGAGTACCCACTTAAGGAGGTGATAGTCGTCTTAGACGAGCCAGCTGAGGGGCTAGTCGAGGAGCTAGCGAGGAGGGGCGTAAAGCTCGTGGTAAGGGAAAGGAGGAGGGGCAAGGCCAGCGCGCTTAACGAGGGCGTCCGCAGAGCGCGGGGCGATGTGCTGATATTCCTAGACGACGACGCCGTGCCAGCGGGCTCAAGCTTCGTGAGGAAGATCGTCGAAGAGTTGAGGGACTGCGACATATGCGAGTTGAGGAAGGTAATAGTCGGCAAGGGGTTGCTAGCTAGGATGGTCTACTACGACTACGTGGGCTACAACTATGGGAGCTTGCTGTTCGCGAGGAGGCTGGGGAAGTGTATAGCGCTCAATGGGGCGGCCTTCGCGATGAGAAGGGAAGCGTTTGAGAAGGTTGGCGGCTTTAAGCCCACGATCTCCGAGGACCTTAAGCTAGGCCTAGACAGTTACCTTAATGGGCTGAGGTTCAAGTTTCTTCTAGAGCCCTTCGTCATGAACTACCCGCCAAGCGGGTGGAGGAGCTGGCTTAAGCAGAGGATAAGGTGGGGGGTAGGCGCCGCCGTCTGGGTTAGGGAGAACTGGCAGCTCCTCCTAGCCCTCATTAAGAGGGACCCCGCGCTGGTGCTACTAGTAGTAATGCTCCTATTACCAGCCCTCGCCTCGCTCGTAGCGGCTCTCCTAGCCAGCCCAATACTGGCGGAAAAGCTCGCCTGGCTAGCCCTCGTGTACGCGTCGTACTACTATCCCCCAGCCGCCTTCCTCGCTACTATACTCTCCTATAAGATGCTGTGCACGACGATAAGGACCCTCGTTGTAGCGCTAGCCTCCTTCGCGGCCTACGTAGCTTCCTATTTGAAGGCGGCTAGGGCCGTAAGGATGAAGTTCAGCCTCCCCGAGTTCGCCCTATACTTCTTCGCCTACTCGCCCCTCTGGCTAACGATACTGCTGGCAGGGTTCGTTAGGGTGTTCCTGCTTGGGAAGACGGACGTTAAGGACTGGCCCGTCGAGCGCGGCCCGACTCAATAGCCCTAACGGCGTCAGGTACCTCCGAGATTCGCCTAACCACCGCGTCCGCGTATGGCGATGGGTCAACGCCCTCGTTCACCTTATGGATGGCGAACCAGCCAGCGCGCTTAGCCCCTAGCACGTCAGACCTCGGGTCGTTTCCCACGTAAACCGCCTCGCTGGGGCTGGCGCCTACGAGGCTTAGGGCGAAATCGAAGATGTCCCTTAAGGGCTTCTTAATCCCCAGCTGGTCGGAGGTAACGAGGGCATCGAAGAGGTCGTATAGCCCCGCCCGCTTAAGCAGGCGCCGCGTAATATCGTATGAGCTCGTGTTTGAGAGGATCCCCAGCACGTACCCTTCGTCCCTTAACTCATAGAGGGCCTCGCGGGCCCCCTCCTCGAGCCTTGTAGAGGCAATTACGGCCTCTACGAAGGCCTCGTAAACCTCGTCCACTAGCCTAGGTCGGGGAGCTATCCCAAGCCGCCTTAATAGCAGGGACGCCCTAGCCCAGCCCCCGCACTCGACGTTCTCGAGGCTTAGCGGGACCTCGCTCCACCTCTCCCTAACCCTCCTGACGTCGTCGAGGGCGACGTTATATCCCTCGCTAACCAGGAGCTTGTGTATCAACGAGCATATTAGCTCGTTAGCGCCACGCCCATAGAACAGGGTATCGCCCATGTCGAAGAACACGACCCTCAACCGCATCGGGAAGGGGGAGAATAGTTGAGCTATAAAAGCGTGGTCAGTGTAATCGAGGCCGATCACCGCTCATCGCGTGTCACCAGTCATCATCCCAGCACTAAAGGAACTATCCAACGATAAAAGCTAGCCCTCCTCGATCTCAACTACCAGGTACCCCGTGTAGCCGCAGTCCTCGCACACGTACCTAGTAGGCGTTATCCCCGTGGATATCTGGATAATCCTCCTAGACCCACACACAGGGCACACGAGCACCGAAGGCCTAGACTTTACCTTAACCCTCCTCAGCACCTCCAGTATCTCCTTAATCAACGCCACCCCCAGCTTAGTAGTGCTTACCGGTATTTACAACGTCCCCTAAGGCTCAAGAAAACCTTTTATTCAAGTATGTATCATTTTTCGAATGAGGAGAAAGGAGGAATGCAGAAATTAACATTATTAATATTAATTGTAGCGATTCTGTTGACGAGCGCTACCGCGCTATACGCATACAACACCTTCATCCGCGTTAAGAAACCCCCGCCCAAGCCCTCTTACGAACTAGTAACGATACCCGAGCTTTGGTGTAATCTATCCAGATATCTGGGAAAGAAAGTCTCTGTCCTCGGATATTTCGGCCATTACAAGTATTTTGGGATGAGTAACTCCTCCTACTTAGTCTTAGACTACGGATTCTTGACGCTTGACGAGCGGCTACCCCTAGGCTCTTGGATCAGGCTACGGGGTGACATGCCCAGCGACTATGACGGCTCGTTGCTACTCGTTACGGGGACTGTTCGTAGGTACTCGGACTACCACCCGGACGACAGCGGGCTCGAGGTCCCCCTAATCCTCGTCGAGGGTTACGAGGTAGTGGCTAAGGTCAACGAGTCGGGAGAAGTAGGGGACAGAGTTGAGTGGACCCAGCAGCCACGCATCGCGCGCGGGGGCAGGGGAGTAAAGGCCTGCGATAGGGCGTTGATCATAAGCGGGGGCGTTGACGTGCACAACAACCATCCGAGGTATCGCCGCAACATACTCGAGAAGATCGAGAAGCTAAAGGCGCTGGGCTTTGGGGACGATGCGATAACCGTACTCTACTATGACGGGAGCAGCTTCACGGTCGACGGCAAGAAAGTAAGAGTCGATGGTGCCGCTACTAAACGCAACATAAGGGAAGTTATCGAGAGGTTCACTAGGGAGATGGACCCCTGCTGCTCCCTCTACATCTTCGTGACGGATCACGGGACGGGCTATAGCCCGAACCAACCCAACATATACAGCCTCCCAAAGCTAACGCGCGGCGGCGACCCGGGCATATCCTACAGAGAAAGCCAGATAGTAATCAACGCCCAAGGCCTTAAGGTCTACCGCAACTGGATCTTCGAAACGCGCACTGGTTCGTGGATCATCAAGTGCTTCGAGAGGAAGTACGGCTACCTAGTGGTGCTCTTCAAGTGGGACGATGCGGCGAAGAAGTGGCGCCCGCACAAGTTGCTTAAGCGTAGCAAGCTAGAGGTGAGCGAGAGAGACCTTGGAGTCGATATAGATGGAGACGGCAGGCTGAGTACCGTCTACAGGAGGGGGGACTTTGCAGCTATGATCTACACGGCTGACTACCCGAACCTCGGCCTACGCATAGAATGGAACACGCGCACGAACAGGCTCATCGTCAAGAAATGGGACGCCTCTGGGAGGTGGAAGGTTATAGGGGAGGATCGAGATGGCGACAACGTAATCATAGGCTTAGATCTAGACCTCGACCCGAGCACCGACACTGTCTACACGTTCCACGAGGGGATCTGTCTCTACGGCGACGAGGTGCTATGGGACGACGAGCTAGCTAAACTCCTCAAACCGCTTCACGACAAGGGAGTGCACATATACGTCGAGATGGGCCAGTGCTTCGGCGGAGGATTCGTCGAGAACTTAAAAGGGATAGTTGACGCCATAGCTACGGCCGCCGCGGAGGAGACTAAGGCCTACGCGACTAGGGACATGTGGAGCCACTTCGAGCACTTCTTCGTGAAGAACCTGAGGGAACTTAGCAGGAGGGGCTGGAAGGAGGCCTACGACGACGCAGTCGCCGAGACGAGAGCCTACCAGCAGCTGCACTTCGGTAGAGTGCTAGATAGGCCGCAGTTCGGAGAAGCCCCCTCTAAGCCGGACCTCGTCGTAAGGAGCGTTAGCGTAGAGCCCTGCGTCTCCAGCTCTAAGGTGTGCGCTGGCGAGGAGCTAAGGGTCACGGTAACGGTTAGGAACGTTGGGTGGGCCGCCTCGGGGGAGTTTAGGGTTAGGGTGGACGCGGCGCCCTCACAGGGAAGCGGCAAGGTAACGGCGTACGGCAACGCTCCCAGCGTGGAGCCGGGGAAGGGGGTTAAGGTAGTGGTTAGGGTGGAGCTGGGGAACGTGGGACGCTACTCGATAACCGCGGTCGCCGACTCGGACAACTCGGTCGACGAGGTGTTCGAGGATAACAACGCTAGGAGCATCAAGGTCGAGGCGGTAGCTCCAGACCTAGTGGTAGACGAGATAGAGTACACGCCCTCTGAGGTTAGGAAGGGCGCGACTACGAAGTTCACCGCTAAGATAAGGAACATAGGCCCCTGCACTGCTAGGGAGTTCAAGGTTAAGGTCCAAGTGCTGAGCGAGGAGGGAGAGCTCACGTCTGCCGTGCTCTTCGATAAGGAGTTTACGGTTAAGGAGCTTAAGGCGGGCGAGTCCACGACCGTAAGCTTCCAATACCGGTTCGAGTTTGGGGGTAGGTTCCGCGTAAGGGTGGCCGTCGACCCGAATAACCGCGTCGTAGAGCTTAGCGAGGGCAATAACGATAGGGAGATAGCGCTAGACGTCGCCGAGGCTGGCCAGCTCGACCTGTCGATAGCGATCCTCCCGCTCGGGAGCGTGGAGGCGAATAAGCCCTTCTGGGCGACGATGTTCATCAACAACACGGGCGACCGCGCGGTTTTCGTGCCGGTTAGGCTGATCGTTAAAGGGCCCGCGCAGCTACCCGTCTACGAGAAGAGGATCGACGTGCCGCCCGGCGGGAAGGAGTTCGCCTTCTACGTAACGCTCCCAGCGTCGGGAGCTTACGAGCTAACGGCGATCGTAGACCCAGACAACGAGGTCGTGGAGTCCGACGAGGAGAACAACGTAGCCATGGCCATAGTCTACGCCGTCGAGGCAGGGCCCGACCTAGTGGTTACTAGGCTGAGGGTTAAGTACGCGGTCTACAGGGGCGAGGATGAGAGGTACATGGTGGTAGTTAGCGCTAACTTCACGGTAGCTAACCTCGGGAGCGAGTATGTTGCAGGCCCGATAGAGGTCGTCGTGTGGCTCGACGACCCCGAGAACGTGATAGGGAGCTATACGTACCCGTACGGGCTTAAGGAGAGTGGCTCGTTCACCTACGTCCTAGGGCTCGAGGCTAGGACGACGTACGGGGAGCACGTAGTTGGGGTAATGATAGATCCGAACAACGCCATCCCGGAGCTTAACGAGGAGAACAACACGATTTCCGTTAAGATCAAGCCTTAACCCTCCTGAATCCCTTCTTTACCCCGCTAACTAGGCGCGATAGAGCGGCTACTATCCGACCTACTAGCTTCTTCAGCTTATCGGGTCCGAGCACGGCCACGATCGTCCTAGCTACGCCTACTGAGAGGGCTAGAGCTAGCGCCGCTAGTAGCGCGACCGCGGCGTACCCGCTCCTACACAGCTCAACGAACCACCCGTTATTCACGAGCGCGTTAGCTAGCTGGTAGCTTATGTAGAGGTAGAGAGCCGCCGAGGCCGCTAGGAGCGCGCCCTTCTCGGGATACCTCACGGCCTTGATGGCCCTAGCCAGCGTCCTTAGCCCAGGCCACTCCCGCCACCCCCCGTACAGGATACCTAGCAGGAGGGCGAGGGATAGGTCTAGGAGCGCTAGGGCGTAGAGAGACGCGAGACGCCAGCCAGCCGAGGGAGACGCTATAACCGCTAGGACGTCATCCCTAACGTAGACCTGGTACACCTCAGCTACCGCGAGCTCGGCACCGCTCCGGTCTACGACGGCCACCAGCACCCTAAGCCTCGACCCGGGATTAAACGACCTGGTGAGGTTTAGGGGGATGACTAGCTTAACCCTAGCCTCCGCGTCCACCGCGTAATTCGCTAACGGGCGCTTGACCCTGAGTTGCCCATCCCCCCTCACCCTAAGCTCCACGTACAGGGGTTTCCTGAACATGCACCTCCTAACCCTAAGCGACACGGGGAAGGTCCAGTTCGTAAACCGGGAGAGCATTAGCCTGCCCACGCCCTCGCTAATCACCTCGACGCAGGGCCCCCGCGGCTTAAGGTACACGACGACGTCCCTTGTGGAGAAGGCCTTAATGGCTACGTCCCGGACCTCGCCGAAGTACTCGCCCAGCCTATCCTCCACCACCACGTGGTACCGTCCCTCCTCCAGCCCGCAGACTAGGGCCGTGCCGTTAGGCCCCGTAACCGCCTCTAAGGCCCCGACCCTGACCAGCGCGCCCGAGGCTGGCTCGCCTTCCATGTACAGCGCCACCACCCTCACGCACCCCTCCCTCCTCCTCAACACCTCTAGGGTCCCGGTCGAGGAGTACGATCGGCCATCCACCTCTACGACGACCCTCACGCCGTACACGCCCGGCTTATCGGGCGCTCTAAGGCTGTAGCTGAAGGTTGACGCGTAAACCCCCTTAACCCTACCGGCCTCGACTAGGACCGGCTCCCCCCACTCAGGAACTAGCATTAACCTGTACCGGCTCTCGTTGCTGACAGGCGCGATCGCGAACCTACCCATAACCTCCACCAGCCCGCCCTGCTCGACCTTACCGGGCTCAACGATTACGGGGCTAACCCAGCACGGCACCTCGGGCACAACCGTAAACTCAAAGTGCCTGCTCCCGCCCAGCTCCACCCTAAAGCAATCCCCGTAGGCTAGCCTGTAGCCGCCAAACGCCTTCTCAACCCTAACCCGGTACCCCCTGTTAGCGATCAGCCTAATCTTAAGAGAACCGTCGCCTCCAGCCTCCCCTATGAGCGTCCCATTCAGGTAGACCAGTGCGCCCCCCAGCGGCTCGCCCGTCGCCAACCTAAACCTGAGCACGACCTCGACGTCAGTAGCCAGTACCTTTACTTCAACCCTCCCGCAGACCTCCTCGAGCGCCTGAGTCCCGTTAGGCCAGTAGGCAGCGAAAACCAGAGGAGCTGAAGCGGGGCCTGGAGGGGCCTTAAGCGACACCGGTACCTTAAGCACTAGCCTTGCCCGCTCACCAGGCCTCAAGCTAGTGCACGCCCTCGCCTCGCCCAGGGGGCCCGACGGCCTCGTGTAGGCGCAGAACGTCCCATTAGCCGTGCCGGTGTTCTTAACTAGGACCTCGACGCTGACCTCCTGGCCTGGGTAGGCTTTCACGCTGCTAATCCCCGTGACCTCGCACGTCCCGTTAAGCACGGGAAGAGGGGCGAGCACGCGAAACGCGGAGGAGCAGGTCTCGTTGCCAACCAAGGCTATAACCGTGTAGTTCCCGGGGGAGGCGTTAAGGGGTAGGCTAAGCCTAGCGCTGAATAGCCCTACCTTGCTAGCCCTAGAGCTGCCGGTCCACAAGGGCGTCCCGTTGGGGCCGATGACCGCCAGGGTTACGGTGGAGTTAGGCGGCGCCAAGCCGTACACTACGACCTCCTCCCCAGGCAGGTAGACCTCCCTATCCGTGCTAACGGCTAAACATTGGGCTAGCACCGCCACGACGGCGCAGGTAGCTAGGAGCAGTGCCTGGAGGCATGCGAGCCTACGCATCGCCCCTCGCCTAGCAGTGGCCCTAGGGCTTTGACAAGCGCGGAAAATATCCGTTGGCCCTCGCTAGAAGTCGGTGCTCTTAACTATTACCAGCTTACCTCCCTCTGCGACGAATACCAGCACGTCCCCTTCCTTGAACCCGAACCTCTCCCTAACCCTCTTGGGTATGGTTACCTGGAACTTGCACGTTATCTTGCTGGTCCCCAGCACCTCGCGCCTAGCTTCCTCCTGCATGACTCTTTCTATCTAGAGAAGGGGCGCTCATAAGTAGAGCCAAGGATATCAAGGATAGTAAGGAATTTCTAGAGTGGAGCGCCTGTTCCTATGGGAAAATGGTCGCCGAGCTCTCTCGCTTTAAGGGGAGGGCTATGGAGCCTAGAGCAGTAGCTAAGGTGGTCATTAGGCAAGCTCCAGGCCAGCTACTCGTGGAGGTGCCCTCGGGGGCCTTCGTCGAGGTCTTAAGGGAGTTCCTGAAGACGGCTAGGCTCGTAGGCGGGGACTCAACGCTAGCCGACATAATCGACGTCGAGCTCCTAAGGCCTGGGGAGCTTACCCGCCAGCTCATCGGGCGTAACGACGACAAGCCTCGAGATCTTAAGCTCAAACCCCTCTCGCCCCGCTAGGTCGGCTATATCCCTAAACCCCCTAGCCGCCCTACGCCAGTTGTCGATATCGTATGTTACTACGACCTCCACTCCGCCTAAGGCCATAGCCGCTAGGTGTATGGCGTCATACCTTAAGTTCACCACTTCGTTTACAATACAGGCTAGCTCGAGCACCTCGATGGTTAATGGGAGCACCTCCCTAACTATGAGGAAGTAGTCCTCGACAACCCTCCTCGCGGCGGAAGGGCGTAGCCTCAATATCGCCCCCCAGTAGCTCCACGGCGACTAGCAGGGAGCCACAGGGGGTGAAGCTCCCCCTACAGGCCTCCCTTAGCACGCGAGCGCACGGGGGCCCGAACGAGGGGTGGTGCACGGCAGCGTAGATGAACACGTTGGTGTCGATGTACGCCCTCCTAGTCCTCATCCCAGCTCTCCTCGACCAGCTTAACGGCGTCTACGTCTAAGGGCTCGCTAAACACGCTTAGCAGGTCCTCGACGGCATCCCTCCTCCTAACGAGGGGCTCTAGGACTATCCTCCCCCCTACGACCTTAACTCTGAGGAGGTCCCTACCCTTATCCCAAGGGCCTCCCTAATCTCCTTGGGTATGGTTACCTGGAACTTCCTCGTAACCTTAACTACAGCCATCTAGAGTACTACGTACTACGCTGTACTTAAGGCTGAGCCCGCTACCTTAATTGGAGGCGGGCTCTCAGCTAGGGCGGTGGAGGGGGTTGAGGATCGTCTCAGTCGAGGAGCTGAACTTCCCGCTGTGGAGAAGCGTGGTCGAGCTCTACTCGCGCGACCCGCTAACCCACCTCTACCTCCTCTACGACCTAACCCGCGAGCTCAATAGGTCTAGGGCGCTCTTCCTAGTCGACGGCGGGGTTAGGGGCTACATGCTAGCCTGGAGGGGGCAGAGGACGCTCGGAGTCCACCTGTGGGGCGAGGCGGGGGCGCTAATCCCCCTAATCCCTAGGCGGGGTGATGTCATCGTACAGGTCCATTGCCCAGAGC
>CAZAZN010000002.1:39622-60957 GCA_964489665.1 uncultured Thermofilaceae archaeon | reverse complement strand
TCCACTAGGGCTGAGTGTATCATCTCCGCGGCGAAGGCCGCCAGTATTATCGCCATGAACCTGCTTAGCGCGAGGGCTCCGCTCCTGCCGAGCAGCCCCATGAGCCTGTCGGAGGCTGCTAGCGTGATGTAAGTGGCTAGGGCAGCTACTAGGGAGGCCGCTAGGACCTGGAGCGGGTGGTAGCCCTCGGCTAAGAACATGAGGATCATGGTTATGGTGCCAGGGCCCACCAAGAGGGGGATCGCTAGGGGGACTACGGCTAGCTCCTCTCCGCTCTCCAAGCTCCTAGTCCTAGGCCCCCAGCCGAGCTCGTCTACGGCGAGTATGAGGAGGAGTATGCCGCCGCTGAGCTTAAAGCTTGAGATCTCGAAGCCGAGCACGTCTATGAAGCCGTGGCCGAACAGGGAGAAGAGCGACATCAGGACTGCCGCCACCGTTGAGGCTACCTTCAGGACTCTAGCCCTCTGCTCCCTCGTCATGTCGGCGGCTAGCGTGAGGTAGACCGGTATTAGGCCTACGGGGTCTAGCACGGCGTATAGCCGTACGGCCATTAAGGCTACCGCGTATAACTCCTTGATCATCCCCCCTTCTCCCTTAGCATGTAGACGTCGCCCGTCCTAACTACCAAGCGCCTTCCCTCCGACTCGACGACTAGGGACCCATCGTCGAGCAGGTCTACCGCAACGCCCTCCACCTCCCCGGTCGCCAGCACGACCCTTACGGGCTTACCCAGGGTGCCGAGCCTAGCCCTGTACTCCTCGACGATCGCCCTCCTACCAGCCCTAAGCAGGCGCTTAAGCCCGATCACTATCTCAGCTAGGAGCTCGTCTAGGTCTACGGGCCTACCGAGTATCTCAAGGAGGCTGGTAGCCCCGAGCCCCTGGTCTTTTAGCGCCCTAGAGTCTACGTTGGCGTTAACCCCTACGCCTATCACCAGCGCTTCGAGGACCCTACCCCTCGCCCTAGCCTCTACCAGTACCCCCGCGATCTTCTTCCCCCCGACCATCACATCGTTAGGCCACTTCAGCAGGGGCTTCACCCCGTACAGCTCCTCGAGGGCCTTAGCCACGGCTACGCACGCGGCGATGGAGGCTAGCTGGGGCTCGTCGGGCACGTCGAAGCCCCTGATTATGATCGAGAACCACAAGCCTCCCCTAGGCGAGATCCACCTCCTACCTAACCTACCTCTACCGCTCGTCTGCTCCTCGGCCCTAACTACGGTCCAAGAGGCTGCGCCAGCGTCTACTAGCTGCCACGCTACCTCCATTGTCGAGCTAACCCTATCGAGCTTAACGAGCCTGTACTCGGCGCTCATAGCTTCTCAATCCTCGAGATGAGCTTCCAGGAGTCTACCCTAGGGGCTGGGGGCCTAGCGCGCTCCTCGGCCCTACGCCGCGGCGGCAACTCGGCGTGGCTTGGGCTAAAGTCCTTAAGCCTATCTAAGATGCGCCTCTCCTCTACGAACCTCGTCGTGTAGTCGCCCTTGATGAAGGCCTCATCCTGGAACACGACCTGTAAGAACGCTAGGTTCGTCTTAACCCCCTCGATTACGGTCTCCCACAGGGCTCTAAGCATCCTCTTCCTCGCCTCCTCCCTATCCCTACCCCACGCGATGACCTTCATTAGCAGCGGGTCGTAGTAGGGCGGCACCTCCCAGCCCTCGTACACGCCCGAGTCCACCCTTATCCAGGGGCCGCTAGGCTCCCTAAGCCTCTCTATCCTGCCGGGCGAGGGCACGAAGCCCGCCGCCGGGTCCTCGGCATAGACTCTAGCCTCGAAGGCGTGCCCCCTTCTCTCGACCTCGTTCTGGCTGAACTCTATCTCCTCGCCAGCTGCTATCAGGAACTGCTGCCTCACGATGTCTACGCCCGTCACGGCCTCGGTTATTGGGTGCTCGACCTGTATCCTCGAGTTAACCTCTAGCAGGTAAAACTCCCTAGCGTCTGGGTCGAACAGGAACTCGAACGTACCGGCGTTGACGTAGCCGACGGCCTTAGCGGCCTTAACCGCGTAACTGGCTACGCGCTCGGCCTCCTCCTCGGTGAGGGCGGGCGATGGGGTCTCCTCAACCACCTTTTGGAACCTCCTCTGAACTGAGCACTCCCTCTCGAAGAGGTGGATTACGTTGCCGTGGTGATCCCCCAGGATCTGCACCTCTATGTGCCTCGCGCGGGGGAAGTACCTCTCCAGGTAGACCTCGCTAACCCCGAAGGCAGACGCGGAGAGCTCCTCAGCCCTCTTAAGGGCCTTCGCGAGCTGCTTCTCGTCCCAGGCCACCGACATCCCTATGCCGCCGCCTCCTCCAGCGGGCTTAACCATGACCGGGTAGCCTATGCTCTCGGCGACGTCGACCGCGTCGTCCACGCGGACCGGCTCTAACGTCCCAGGCACTATGGGAACTCCAGCCGACTTAAAGAACCTCCTAGCGTCCAGCTTGTGCCCAACTAGCCTCTGTATCTTAGCTGGCGGTCCTACGAAGACTATGCCCTCCTCCTCTAGGGCCTCAACGAACTTAGGGTTCTGGGCGAGGAAGCCGTAGCCCGGGTGGACCGCTTCCGCTCCAACCTCCTTAGCCGCCTTAACTATCCCCTCGATGTTAAGGTAGCTCTCAGTCGGCTCCGAGGGTCCTATGTACACCTTCTCGTCGGCTACTAGGACGTGGAGCGAGTACCTATCGGCGTCGGAGTATATGGCCACCACCTTGATGCCCATCTCCTTAGCCGTCCTCGCGACCCTAACCGCTATCTCCCCCCTGTTAGCTATCAGCACCTTCCTGAACGGTGGGTCCTCACTCCAGGGCGGCAGACGCCTCACCTCGGAAAGACCTAGCCACTAGGTAGGTGAACACTACCATAAAGATCATTATGATAAACGCTATCAGGCCCAGCAGCCATGCTACGGCGGGCTCCCCCCACGCTAACCCGGTGGGCAGGGGCCAGAACGGCCAGATGACTACGATGATCCCGCCTGAGGATTTAGCGCCAGGGACCGCTGCTAGCAGCGCACCTAGCGTTAACACGAGAAAACCCGCCACGATGAGCGCGAAGCCCGCTAGGATCAGCTTATAGCCACCCTCCATAGTCGTGTATAGAATGTGCCCCGAGTGGCTTTTGAACCCTCCTATAGCCGCTAGGGTAGAGCCAAGTCCTTACCCGGAGCTCGCACCTCCCTCGCTAGCCTAGCTACCTCCTCGGCTACCTCCCTTGGTACCCTGTCCCTATTGGAGAGGGTTAGCGTTATGAGGCGAACGTCCCTCCTCGAGAGGATTTGCTGAGTAAACGGGTAGCGGTTAGCCCTTATGTGGATGGTAGCTAGCACGGGCTTGGGCGAGTTAAGGGCCTCTAGGACCGCCCTCTTAAACTCCTCGGAGTAGAGCTCCATGGGCCCTATCTCGTCGATTACGACCACGTCCGCCTCCCTCACAGCCCTCCTTATAGCGCCCACGCCCACGGACTCAAGATCGCTTAGTATTACCGTATACCGGCCCACCCTAGGCCCGGGGCCTGAGCCCACCTTAGCGAGGTAGCCGGTCTTCCCCGTCATCAAGTCCTCAATAACGAAGCCTACTCGCCGACCAGCGGCCCTCTCCTCCCTTGACACCATGCCGCCGACCTTAAACCCCCTCCTCCTAAGCTCCTCAGCTACCTTGAGGACGGCGGTGGTCTTACCTATCCCGGGCCTGCCGGTTATCAGCACGTTCTTAGCGGTCATAGCTCCAGCCTTCTCGTCTGGCTGAGCACGTAGTCCCTGATCTCGGAAGGCGACGGCACCTCCTGCACCACCTTACCCCTCTCGAGGTACTTCCTAAGCATGGGCTCCATCGATCCACCGCACTTCGGGCACTTAGGCTCGGGCTCGCCCTCGAGCTTCACGACGTCCACGAGGCACTTCCAGCACCTGTAGACCTGCTTCCTGCCGGACAGCTTACCCCTCTTGCTTATCGGCACCCACTCGCCCTTCACCTTCACGGCGGTGATGTCCATCGCGTAATCGATTATCGGGGCGTTGGCTATCGCTGAGCCCACGCCGAACGCGTCCGCACCAGCCTCTATCAGCTCCGGGATCACGTACTCGTTAATGCCGCCCGAGACGACTATCTTAACCCAGTCGTAGCCAGCCGCCTTGAGCTTCCACTTAACCTCTCTTATTATCTCGGGGAAGTTACCCCTCCTGCTGCCGGGAGTGTCTAGCCTAACTCCCCAGAGCCTCTTCCCCAGTAGCTTAGCGGCCTCTAGGGCCTCCTCGGCCTCGTCCCAGAAGGTGTCGACCAGCACTATCCTGGGGACGTCTGGCTCCACTACCTCGTCGAATGCCTTCCACGCCTCCCTGTGGTCGCCCTTAACGGCCCTGTAGAGTATCAGGAGGCTGTGGGGCATCGTGCCGACCGGCTTCAGCCCGAGGAACTCAGCGCCCTTAACGCACGACACGGCGTCGCAACCGCCTATGTAGGCGTAGTAGGCCTCGAAGGGGGATAGGGCTGGGTGTATCCTCCTAGCGCCAAAAGATACTACGAGCTTGCCGCCCGCCGCCCTCTTAACCCTAGCGGCCTTGGTCGCTATCCCGGAGGCCGAGGATAGGAAGCCGAGTGCTGGGGTCTCGTAGATCACGAACTCGCCGTAAGGCCCCTCGATTGCCATCACGGGCAACCTATAGCCGTAGTAGTCCTTCATCCTAAAGACGGTGCCCTCGGGTAGCGCATACAGGTCCACCTCCTTGCCCTTGAGCAGGGTTATGACGTCGCGCAGGCCCGCGAAGACCGCCCACTTGTAGCCCTCTGGGAAGGCGCTGGGAGTGAACTCGGCGTAGACCTCAACGCGGTCGAGGCCCTTCTCGCGTAGGATCTTAAGGGTCCTGTAGAAGTATATGTCCGAGGTTAGGCCCTCGGCGACGTCCCTATACGTGGAGAACAGGAACCTCAAACCCTCCTCCTTCACGACACCTCTCACCTGCTCGCGCTGCTACTGCTGTTTACGAGGAGGTGTTCATTAACGTATAGCTCTAGCTTCCTCCCGTTCTTAACCTCGCGGATTAGGCCTACCCTCTCGAGGATCAGGAGGTGGCCAGCTAGGTTGCCCGTACCTATGCCGAGCCTCTTAGCAAGCTGCCTAGCCGACATTCCCGGGCTCTCTAACAGCTCCAGTATTATCCTCCTCCTCAACGGGCTGCTCAGGGCCTCTCTGATCGAGAGTATCTTCTTGGGCACGCCCCACCTCCCTCATCGAGTCGGCGCTCGCTAATTGAAGGTGAAGGTAATTGCTAAAAGTGTGTTACGTTAGTTTTCCGCCAGCACCGCCTTTAAGACTCGCGCCCCAGGGAAATGACGGGGAGGTAGCGGGTTGGCGAGCGTCCTAAGGCTACTCGACCCGAGGATAGTTAGGCTCTGGAGGGAGAGGGGGCTCGGCGACCCCACCCCTCCTCAGGAGAAGGCTATCCCCCTAATCCTTAGGGGGGAGAACGTCCTCATCGTAGCCCCTACGGGGAGCGGGAAGACGGAGGCCGCCGTACTGCCGGTGCTCTCCCTCCTCCTGAGGGAGGGGGGAGGTAAGGGGGTCAGGCTGCTCTACGTTACGCCGCTTAGGACGCTTAACAGAGACCTCCTGTCAAGGCTGGAGTGGTGGGCTACTAAGCTGGACCTGAAGGTCGCGGTTAGGCACGGCGATACGTCGCAGGCTGAGAGGAGGGCTCAGGCACTTAGCCCCCCGGACGTGCTAATAACTACTCCCGAGACGCTGCAGCTACTACTCATCGGGGCGAGGCTTAGGGAGGGGCTTAGGGAGCTTAAGTGGGTAGTGGTGGACGAGGTCCACGAGCTCGCCGACGATAGGAGGGGTGTTCAGCTAGCGCTCCTGTTGGAGAAGCTGAGGAGGGTCCTCGGGAGGGACTTCACCGTGATAGGGCTTTCGGCGACCATAGGCAACCCCGAGGAGGTAGCCAAGTTCCTAACCGGAGGTAGGAGGTGCAGGGTGATCTACACGCCCGTGGCTAAGCGATTTAGGGTTGAGGTAGTGTGGCCCGAGCCCGGGGAGGAGGACTTCGAGCTCGCGGAGAAGCTGTTCGTAGCCCCCGAGGTAGCGGCTAGGCTTAGGCGCATCTGGGAGCTAGTTGAGGGGGTTAGGACGACGCTGATCTTCACTAACACTAGGCCGACGGCTGAGATGCTGGGTAGTAGGTTCAAGATGTGGGACGAGAAGTTCCCGGTATACGTTCACCACGGTAGCCTCTCCCAGCACGAGAGGGTTAGGATCGAGGAGATGCTGAGGAGGGGAGAGGTTAGGGCGGTAGTCTGCACGTCGTCCATGGAGCTCGGGATAGACATCGGGCACGTAGACCTAGTCATACAGTACAACTCGCCGCGGGAGACTCGGAGGCTCATCCAGAGGGTTGGCAGGTCGGGCCATAGGCTTGATAGGGTTAGCAGGGGCGTAGTGGTGGTCGGTAGTAGCGACGACGCGCTCGAGGCGCTCGTCCTAGTGAGGCGGCTCAAGGACGAGGTCATAGAGCCCTCTAGCCCTCCGAGGAAACCGCTGGACGTACTGGCCCACGAGGTCGTAGGCTACGCGCTAACCGGTAGGTACGGACTCGACGAGGTCTACGAGGCGGCTAGGTCTACGGTTCCCTACTCGGACTTGACTAGGGAGGAGTTTGAGAGGCTCGTGAGGTTCCTAGAGGAGATTAGGCTAGTTAGGGTGGTGGGCGGCGCTGTTAGGCCCGCAGGTAGGAGGACGTTCGACTACTTCTTCGGTGTCCTCTCGATGATCCCCGAGGTTAAGCAGTACTACGTCGTTAACGTAGAGGAGGACGCCGTCGTAGGGATATTGGACGACTTCTTCGTGTCGGAGTACTGCGAGCCGGGAGCTAGGTTCATCATGGCCGGTAGGCCGTGGGAGGTAGTGTCGGTTGCCGGGGACGAGGTCCGCGTAAAGCCCGTGGACGACTACGCTAGCGCGGTCCCGAGCTGGGTTGGCGAGGAGATACCCGTCCCCTTCGAGGTAGCGCAGGAGGTCGGGAGGCTTAGGGGCTTAGCGGAGGAGGCTGCTAGGAGGGGGGAGGGGCTCAGCGAGCTAGCCTCTCGGCTGGCTAGGGAGTACGGCGCCGACCCCCGGGTGATCGCTAGGGCCCTCCACAGCGCCTACAAGGCCGCTAGGAGGGGGCTCCCCGTGCCCAGCGATAGGCGCATCGTAGTTGAGGAGGCTAAGGGCCTTGTCGTGGTACACGCGCACTTCGGGACTAGGGTTAACAGGGCTCTCGGGAAGTTCCTAGCGTACATGGTCTCGAGGAGCTATGGGGTACCGGCGTACACGTCGGAGAAGCCGTACAGGATAGTGCTAAGGGCGGAGGGCGTCGGGGCTGGGGAGGTCGCCGAGATCTTAAGGGAGTCGACCCCCGAGTCGTTCCTAGCGTCCCTGAGAAGCGCCGTCGAGCAGAGCAGGGCGCTGAGGTGGAGGCTTAGCCAGATAGCTAGGAGGATGGGGGTCATCCACCCCTCGGCTAGGCTGGGCGCTGGAGACGTTGAGAAGCTCGTTATCGCGCTGAAAGGCTCGCTGCCGTACGAGGAGGCTGTGAGGGAGGTGCTCGAGAGGGACTTAGACGCCGACAGGGCCGCCGAGGTCGTAGGTAGGATAGCTAGCGGCGAGATAGAGGTCGTCACGTGCCGGGGGCCCACGCCGATAACCGAGGAGCACTTGAGGGCCGTTAGGGAGTACCTAGAGCCCATGCCGCCGGAGAAGCGCGATGCACTAGCCATGATGATGTTTAAGGTTAAGCTCCTCTCCAAGTTCGTGGCTCTCGCGTGCGCCGAGTGCGGGTACGTGGAGTGCGTGCCGGTAGCTAGGCTCATCGAGGGCTACAGCTGCCCCTACTGCGGGTCAACGCTCCTGTACTTCGCGGAGGGGGGCGAGGAGGAGGCGGCTAAGCTAGCTAGGAGGTGCTCTGGGAAGTACGGCGATCGCGAATGTAGCGAGTTCTGGGAGAGAGCGGAGCTCTACGATAGGTACGGGTGGAGGAGCGTGGTAGCGGCCTTAGCTGGGCTAAGGGGGGCGAGGCTAGCTAAGCTGCTGGAGAGGAGCTACGACTCGATAGACTCGTTCTTTAGGGCGCTGTGGGTGGAGTACAGGTCCCTAATCAGGGAGCGAACGCGCAAGGCTAGGGGCAGGCGCGCTAGCGGGTCAGGTAGGCGCGCATAAATACTCTAACGAGAAATTCTACGCGGTAGCATGAGGAGGGCGTTCGTGGGGCTTGTTAGGGACCACAGGACTAGGATCGGTAGGATAAAGCAGCGCAAGGTAGGTGGGGATGGTCGTAAGGGTAAGGGTGAGGCTGAGAAGGGGAGATATAGTCGTCGAGACCTCTGCCTTAGCCAATAGCGGCTATGAGGCCGAGACCCCGCAGGTGCTAGTGCCCAGGAGGCTGGCCGCCGAGCTAGGGCTTTGGCCCCCACCCCCTAACAGCGAGACGGTTTTCGACACAGCTGGCGGGCCATTAACCGTCTGGGTAGTGCCTAGGGCTGCCACAATAAAAGTCGTGGAGCCCGATGCCAAGAGCGGCGAGGTTGAAGTGGACGTCGTGATCTCCCGGCTAGCC
Organism: uncultured Thermofilaceae archaeon; assembly: GCA_964489665.1. Taxonomy (GTDB): domain Archaea; phylum Thermoproteota; class Thermoprotei; order Thermofilales; family Thermofilaceae; genus CAZAZN01. The sequence goes on along the minus strand of CAZAZN010000002.1, from coordinate 52,377 downwards.
GACGAGGTACTCCTATGTGATAAGCTGATAGGAGCCTTTAGGGATAACGCTCGAGGACGTGGCGCGGGGGTTGTGGAGGTTCCGCCACGAACCAGTTACTAAGCTAAGGCGCAGCCAGCCGCCTAGGTACTGGAGGTAACCTTCGGCGAACTCCTCTCGCGCTGGCCCCCTCATGAAAACATATATGTTCACGTTAAAACGAGCATTTACACGTGGAGGACGTTTACCTGATAAGGGACGCTGAGACGGCTAAGCTCCTAGCCGATAGGACAAGGTGCCGGATCCTCGCCCTCCTCAGGCTAGGGGAGTTCTCGGCCTCAGACCTGGCGCGAGCGCTAGGGCTTACGCCGCAGGCAGTGTCGTACCACCTACGCCTCCTAGAGAGGGCTGGGCTTGTTAAAGTCGTGAGGACTGAGGTAAGGAGGAACCTCGTGGAGAAGTACTATAGGGCTGTCGCTAAGCGCTTTGTAGTATCCTACTTAGTCGCTGAGAGCCCTGAAGCAGCTAGGCTCGCTAAAGAGGTTCTAGGGGAGTTGGCTAGAGGTTTTAGGGCTTTGGGCTACGATATAGATGAGGAGAGGGGAGCTGAAATTCTCAGGAGATTCTTAGCTCTTAAGGCTAGGGCTCTCGAGGAGGTATTGTCGAGGAAGAGGGAAGAGCTACCTAGAGGCGCCTGGCTACTCGTAGAGCTGCTCGTGCACGTGAAGCTCTGCTCTAACCCGGAGTTCAGGCGGTTCGTCGAGGACGTTAAGGAGGCTTTAGGGGGTGGGCTTGAGCCTAAGTAGGCTATGGCCGTACGTTAGGCGGCACTCTAAGCACCTAGCAATCTCCACTGCTGCGATCCTAGGCGCTTCAGTTGCCGCGATCGCCTCACCCCTCCTAGCTAGGGCTGCCGTTAACGCGGCCATAGCGGGAAGGGTTAGCGAGCTACTACTCCCCGCGACGGGCATAGTGGCGCTGGCGTGCGTTAGGGGACTGTTAGGCTTCGTAGGGAGCGTTAGCGCTAGGCGATTAGCGGAGCTCGTAGCCCTCGACCTCAGGGTTGAGCTGTATAGGAAACTCCAGGAGCTCTCGCTAAGCTACATCTTCAGGGAGGGAGCTGGGAGGCTCGTAGCGCGGGTTACGAGCGATGTGGAGGAGGTTAAGAGGCTCTTCGCCTTCGGACTAGCTGCCTTCGCCGGTAACACCCTCCTCATAATTCTCTCCCTCGCAGCGATGTTGTCGATAAGCCCGCCGCTAACCGGCATCGTACTAGCAGTACTAGCCCCCTTAGCGCCTATCGTTAAGCGCCTCGCTGGGAGGATTAGGCGCGGGTTCCGGAGGGCTCGGCGCATTTACGCTAACATGTCCTCGACGCTCCGCGAGATCGTTGTGGGCATGGCCTCCCTGAGGGGAGTATCCGCGGAGGAGTACGCCGAGGCTAGGTTCAGGAGGGATAACGACGAGTACGCTAGGACGATGATCGAAGTTGAGCGGCTTAGGGCCCTTGCCCTGCCAACCCTCAGCGCCGTGACGCTGGGCTCGCTCCTGGCGGTTTACTGGGCGGGGGGCCTCGCCGTAGCTAGCGGGCAACTAACCGTAGGCGATGTAGTGGCCTTCGCGATGTACGCGACGATGCTCTCCTGGCCCGTCTCGTCGCTAGGCCTTCTCGTAACCTTCATCGAGACGGCGCGCGCCGCGGCTTCTAGGGTCTTCGAGGTGCTCGACGCTAAGCCAGCGGTTAGTGAGAAGCCCGGAGCCATCCCTCTACGCGTTCAGCGCGGCGAGGTGAGGTTTGAGAACGTGTGGTTCAGCTACGATGGGAAGAGGTGGGTCCTGAAGGGTCTCAACCTCACCGTTAAGCCCGGGGAGCTAGTCGCCATAACGGGGCCTCCCGGGAGCGGGAAGACGACTCTAGCCTTCCTGGCGATAAGGCTCTTCGACCCTCAGAGGGGCCGCGTGCTGATAGACGGCGTCGACGTTAGGGACGTTACGCTAGACTCGCTTAGGAGGCAGGTAGCCGTGGTCCACCAGGACGTCTACCTGTTCCCCGACACGATAAGGAATAACATCGCCTACGCTAAGCCGGGCGCGAGCGACGAGGAGGTGGTTAGGGCGGCTAAGCTAGCGAGGATACACGACTTCATAGTGAGCCTGCCGAGGGGCTACGATACGCCCGTGGGGGAGCGGGGCGTAACGCTCAGCGGAGGCCAAAGGCAGAGGATAGCATTGGCTAGGGCGCTCCTCGCGGACCCGAAGATAATATTCCTAGACGATACGACCTCCGAGGTCGACGCCGAGACCGAGCGCGCGATCATGGACGCCCTGACGAAACACTTCAGGGGTAGGACCGTGATCGTCGTCACCCAGCGCCCCTCGGTCATGGCCCTAGCCGACCGGGTAGTAGTGGTGCGGGACGGCAGGGTCGTAAAGGAGGTGGCGCGTAGGAGGTGATAAAGTGGCTCCGCGCTTCTCGGTCGTAGTTGAGGAGGGAAGGCCGACTCTACCGCTTAGCAGCATAGCTAGAGCCTTACTGCCCCTCCTCAAGCCCTATGCCCGCTTAATAGCTACGTTTACCGCTGCTACGGCTGCGAGGACTGCTCTAAACGTCGTTCTCCCCCTAGCGATGGGCGCGTTGGTAGACGCGGCAGTTAGGGCAGCTCTCGGGGACCTAGCGCTGTACTCGCTGGCGTTCCTAGCCCTGATAGGGGGGCTATGGGTCGTCGGGTACGCTAGGACTTACTCCGTATCGCTGCTAGGGCAGAGCTTCGCAAGGGACATTAGGAATAGGATGGTCGAGTCGCTGCTAAGGGCGAGGATTGAGGAGCTTAAGCGCGAGGAGGTGGGTAGGATAGTCTCGAAGGTTACAAACGACGTAGATACCATAAGCGGGATCTTCACCGGCGGGTTGGTGGACGTTATAGCCGACTCAGCCGCCCTAGTGGTGTCGCTCGCCGTGATGGCCTCTATTAGCCCTCAGCTAACGGCGGTTCTCGTTCCACTGCTCCCGGTAGCCTTCGCTATAAACTACTACCTCGCTTCCAAGGCTAGGAGGGCGTTTAGGGCCGTTAGGAGGAGTATAGCCACCATAGCTAGCAAGGTCGAGCAGGAGGTGTCGGGAGCCCTCGTTACGAGGAGCTTCTACTCGAGAAGGAAGGCTGAGCGCGCCGAGTTCGAGAGGGTAGGCGCCGAGTACGCCGAGGCTAGTGTCCAGGCGACGAGGATAGTGGCGTCGGCGCGTCCCGCTATCGGGCTGGTTAGGGCCGCGGGGGTAGCCGCGATACTGTACTTCGGAGGGGAGCTCGTATCTAGGGGGGCTATCACCGTAGGCGCCCTGGTGGCCTTCTACGGCTATCTCGAGTCGTTCTTCAGGCCGCTGGAGACCCTAGCCGTGTTCTTCAACAACCTGCAGTCGGCCCTAGCTGCGAGCGAGAGGGTCGTAGGGGTGCTTTCGATGCCCCGGGAGGACGAGGGAGGGGGCTTGGAGCCGAGCGGCTGGGACGTGGAGTTCAGGTCCGTAACCTTCGGCTACGAGCTGGGGCGGCCCGTGTTAAAGGGCGTGTCCCTAGCCGCTAAGCCGGGTGAGGTCGTCGGTATAGTGGGCCCAACGGGGAGCGGTAAGAGCACGCTCGCTAAGCTCCTCGTCAGGTTCTACGACCCGTGGGAGGGGGTCATCAGCCTAGGCGGTCGCGACGTTAGAGAGTACAGGCTCGAGAGCTTAAGGAAGACCGTCGTTTATGTCCCCCAAGAGCCCGTAGTCTTCTCGGGCACGGTCTTAGACAACTTAAGGATGGCCAGGCCCGGCGCTAGCAGAGGCGAGGTCGAGCAGCTAATCGATAGGCTAGGCCTCAGGGAGGCGTTCGCCTCGCTCCCCAGCGGCCTCGACACGTACGTGGTGGAGGAGGGGCGTAACCTCTCCAAGGGGCAGCGGCAGCTAGTCTCGCTGGTTAGGGCGCTCCTAGCTAAGCCTAGGGTGCTAGTCCTCGACGAGTCGACTAGCAGCGTAGACCCCGAGACCGAGCTCAGGGTGCATAGAGCCCTCTACGAGATGGCTAGGCGGGAGGGCATGACCCTGATAGTCATAGCCCACAGGCTAGCCCCTCTAGCGCACGCGGACAGGGTGTACGTGCTAAATAGGGGGGAGGTTGTGGAAGCCGGGACCCACGCAGAGCTGCTATCAAAAGGCGGCCTATACGCTAGGCTTTGGCGGGCGCAGTACCCCGAGGACCCCTCTCATTACGGCGGTAGCGCTTAAGCGCCTACTCCTCGTAGCGGACGCCTTCGCCGCTGACGTCGACTACGAAGACCCTGCTGCTAACCTCCCTCAAGGCCTTAGCGACTCTCTCCTCGCTGCCCTTCTCGCACAGCGCCACTATGAAGCCCCCTCCGCCAGCGCCCGTTATCTTGGCTCCGAGGGCTCCAGCCTCCCTAGCCCTGTACACGAGCCTCTCGAGCACCTCGTTGGAGACGCCTATCGCTGAGAGGAGACCGTGGTTGACGTTCATGAGCTCTCCCAGCGCCCTGAAGTTCCCGGCCTCTATCGCCTTACCCGCCTCTATAGCCAGCCTACCGGCCGCGTGGTAGAGGGGCTCGAACACCCTAGGGTACTTAGCCTTAAGCCTCCTAACCCTCGCCACCATCTCGCCGGTGCTCCTGGGGAGCCCCGAGTCCGCTAACACGAGCCTTACAGGGCTGAAGTCGGCCTCAAGCCTGAGGAAGCCCTCGGTCTTCCTGTAGGCTATGGCGCCCCCATAGGTCGAGATCGTGTTATCTATCCCGCTCGGCTTACCGTGCACTATCTCCTCCGCCCTGTAGGCTAGCCTAGATATCTCGTCCTCCACCAGCTTAACCCTCAGCGCCTTAGCGACCGCGGCTACCGTAGCCACGGCTACGGCGGCCGACGAGCCCATCCCCGAGGCTGGGGGGATATCGGAGAACACCTCAACCCTAAGCGGGCTTTCAACCCCTATGTTCTCCATCGTAACCTTCGCCGCGAAGTAGACGGGGTAGAGCGGCGACGAGCGGGGCTCGTCGCCCCTAAACACCTGCGCTAGGCCGAGCTCCCTAGACCTAACCTCAACGCCCTCGCCCTCAACCTTAGTAGCCCTTACCCTAGCCCTCAGGTTTATCGCGACCGCTATCGCGGGCTCATTCTCGACGACGAAGTGCTCGCCTACGAGGATCACCTTACCAGGGGCTGAAGCCACAGCGCTCATTCCACCACCCCTAGCACGTTAAGTGGAAGGCGCCTAGCACCCTAACCCCCTTGTCCAGAAGCTCGTTAAACTTCCTCCAGGCCTCGCCCGTCTTAGCCTCGATGAGCTCTATGCCGCGTTCCTTGAGGTAGCTCCTGAGGTCGTCGAGCACTTTAACTATCCCGTAGTAGCCGGTCCCTACCACTAGCACCTCAGGCTTCTCCCTCTCCAATACGTCCTTGATATCATCGAGGCAGACCTCGTGGCCCTCCCGCCGCCACCAGTTAGGGTACACCCTGTCCCTGGAGACTATGAGGTCCCTCTCGTACCTCTTCCCGCCCACCACCATGTACCCGAAGCCGTAGTCCTCGACCTTCGGCATCGTCGATATTAACGGCCGCCGATCTAAACCGTTAACCTCCCCTGTAGATGTAGACCTCGACGGTGGTTCCCCCGCTAACGCCGTCGATCTCCACGACTACGGTTCTGCGCTCCTCGATAGCCCGCCACCTGACGACGCCCCTATCTACGGAAGCTACCAGCCCCTTTAACTCGCCGAAGTGCCTATAAGGCACGTACACGTAGGCCCTAAGCTGGTTCCTAACGACCCAAAGCCTTGCCACGAACTTGCTGCCGTCGAACTTGAAGCTTAGGGGCCTGCAGCCATCGCAGAGGAATACGTAGGGCCTATCGAGGTGCTTTACGATGTGCGTCTTCTCGCGGCCATCGGGGTATAGGAGGCCGAAGCTCGCCTTATCGCGCCAGTAGCACCACCAAGCCCACCCCAGCGCGTACTCGTCGAATAGGTCGACGGCGTCCCTCGTCCAGTGCCCGGCCCTGTACGCCGCCGATCCCACGCCGAACTCACCCATCCACAGCGGGTAGCCGAGCTCCTCAGCTACCTCCACCCACCTTTTAACGGCCTCCGCAAGCTCCTTACGAGTGACCTTTTCATACCCCGTCCGGCCGTCCCACGTTCCTCACACGTAGTAGTGAGCCGTGAAGACGGCGTTTGAGATGTTGCACCTCGGGACGTTATAGGGGTCGCTACCCCATATCGACATGGACATCACGATGTGCCTGTCGTCAACCTCCCTGATCTTAGCCGCGACGTACTCGTAGAACTCGGCGACCAGCCTCGCTAGCTCCCTCCTCGGTAGGAACTCGTCTTTAGGCATCGGCTCGTTGAAGATGTCGTAGGCGGCTACCGTGGGCTCGTTCTTATACCTCTCGGCCAGTACCTGCCAGACCCGGCGAACTTCTCCCACAGGCTCCTGTCCTGGAAGAACCTTATCGACGCCTCAAGGTAGTCACTAACGTCCGAAACGACTCAGTTGGGCATTCCGCAACCTCCATACCTCTTACTCCAGTGCCACTGGTGCATATCTAGGATAACGTAGATCCCGTACTTCTTAGCCCACGGTATTATCTGGTCTATCCTCTTAAGGTAGGATTCGTCGATGTAGCCCGGCTTAGGCTCTATGTAAGCCCACGCTATCGGTAGCCTAATCACGTCGAAGCCCCACTTAGCCATCCTAGCTAAGTCCTCCTCGCGGTGGACGAAGGTGCCGAACTCGAGGCCTCCATAGTTAGCGCCCCTGAGCACTACCGCGCGCCCCTCCTCGTCCACGATATACCTCCCCTCCACCCTAAGCCACGTCAAGTTCTCGAAGAGGCCCTTAGACTCCGGGAGCTTCGGCTCAACGCCGTAGGGCTCCAGCCTAGCTAGAAGAGCTACGACTAGAAGGGGCGCGATTAAGAGCAGGGCTGCGATCATCGCGTTAGCCTTAGCCTTGCTCAAGCCCGGCACCGTGCTATAACCGCTACCCTTTTGATTAGGCGTGCGCTGAGAGAGCGTGTCCACGGTGATAGTGCCCGAGCATAAGTGGATAATCGAGTGGATATCGCCCTACGAGGCACACATGCACGGCGTTAAGAAGGTGTACTACGTCGGGAGGACGAAGTACCAGGCGGTCGCCATCGTCGAGACCTACTCGCTCGGCAAGGCGCTATTCCTCGACGGCTACATACAGTCCAGCGCCTACGACGAGTTCGTCTACCACGAGTCCCTAGTCCACCCGGCGATGATAGCACACGGCGAGCCCCGCAGCGTGCTGATACTGGGGGGCGGCGAGGGGGCTACCGCTAGGGAAGTGCTGAAGCACCCTACGGTCGAGCGCGTGGTCATGGTCGACCTAGACGGGGAGCTCGTGGAGCTATGCAAGAAGTACATGCCAGAGTGGAACGCCGGCGCCTTCGAGGACCCCAAGCTAGAGCTAGTCATCGGGGAGGGTAGGGCGTTCCTCGAGAAGTGTAGGGAGAAGTTCGACGTGATAATACTGGATCTAACCGATCCCGTCGCTGGCACCCCCTCAGTGCTGCTGTATACTGTCGAGTTCTACAAGCTCGTTAAGGAGAGGCTTAGGGAAGGAGGGATCATGGTAACCCAAGCCACCTCGATGAGGTATTACCTGAACGTCTTCGCGACCATAAGGAACACCATAGCGCGAGTGTTCTCGATAACTAGAGCGTACAGGGTCTTCGTGCCGTCATTCGTCTCGGAGTGGGGCTTCGTTACGGGCTCAGACTCCAAGGACCCGTTAACCCTAACGAGGGAGGAGTTCGAGAAGGCTGTGGCTAGGCTGAAGGGCGAGCTCAGGTTCTACGACTGGGAAGCTCACCGCAACATGTTCTGGATCCCAAAGCACATCGCCAAGAGGGTAGCCCAGATTAAAGACGTGTCGACGGACGCTAAGCCCGTAGCCCTACCCCCTCTATAGCCCGTAGCGAAACCCACGGCCGCTGAGAGCGAGAAGACCATTAGGGGGAGGAGTATTAGGTAGAGCGGCACGCTGAGCTTAGCTGCAGCTAGCGCGGCTAGGGCTAGCCCTACCTCGCTCACCCTCGCGACGCTGAACGGCTTAGAGCTGGCTAGGGTCCAGTAGGAGGCTAGCTCGAGCACCGTGTAAGCGGCCCAGAGGATCAGGATCGGCGGTAACCCCCCTCCTAGCAGCGCTCACGAACACGCTCACGTTAACGTATATCGCAGCCCACATTAACAGCCCTAGCCCAGCGACTGCAACGCCCGTCGCGGCGTAAAGTCTCCTCCCGCTAGCCCTGTAGAGGAGGAGCCAGGCTACGCCCCTAAGCGCTACGGAGGCGGGGTACACGTACAGGGCTAGGACCCCTCCCACTAGCGTGGCTAGCAGCAATAGGATTAGGAATGATAAGGCGAAGCCCAGCGCGCCGAGAAACCTATAAGCCTCCACGGGTAGTACGCGCTACTGGGCCTAATAAGTGAGGTGATGAGCGCGTCCTTCGTGCCGAGCTGTGACGAAGGTCCCTAGGCTGATGTTTTATCCGATAAAACTTTTAAGGGAGGCGTGGTAGGCTCGCGTGTGGGAGCCGTGGCGCTACGTTCCCTGTTGTTAGCCCTGCTCGTAGCCTCGCTATTGCTTGCTACTTCCCGCGCTCAGCCCGCGGTTAAGGTCGTCGTTACGGCCCCCACGTTGGAGGCTGTGGTTAGGGCCGTGGGGGGCGATAGGGTTAAGGTATCATGCGTGATCCCGCCGGGCGCCGACCCGCACCACTATGAGCCTACGCTAGAGGACCTTAAGGCCCTAAGGGCGGCGGACATCGTGGTCATGACCGGTCCCTCCCACCTGCCCATCGAGGAGAGGGTGGAGGAGCTCGCGAGCGCTGGCGAGATCGAGGCCGTCCTCGTGAACTACAGGGATTACGTCGAGTACGGCTTAAGGCTGCTGGAGCTGCCGTCGGGCAAAGTGAACCCGCACGGCTACATGTTCTCCTGTAGCGGGCTAGGCGCGATCGCGAGGGCTGTTGAGAAAGCGCTCGAGGAGAGGGATCAGGGCGGCGCGGGCTACTATAGGGCTAGGCTCAGCGCCTTCCTGGAGAGGCTTAAGGGGGCGTGCGAAGCAGCTAGGAGGGTGCTGGGGAGGGAAGCTAGGGTTGCACTGTTAACGCCCATGCTCCAGTACGTCGCTGAGGACCTTGGGCTGCGCGTTGAGCTAATACTCCTGCCAGAGCTGGGAGTTGAGCCGGCTCCCGGCGACGTCGATAGGCTGGTGGAGGCCTATAGGCTCAGGGAGATCGAGCTCGTCTTGCTGACTGATAGGGAGGCTAGCGAGTACTCGGGCCTCCTAGAGGAGCTTAGGCGGAGGGACGTGCCCTATGTCATAGTGCCCCTCTTCTCCTCGAGGCTCATAGAGGAGCCGGAGACGATACCCCTAGTAGTCGCCTCCTGGGTTAGGTGTGGGCGCGTAACCGGCTACCGCAGGGCGGGATGTGAGTGGCTTGCCCCGCCCCTAGCGGCGTCCGTGGGACTTAACGCCGCCCTCATACCGCTCGTAGCCCTTCTAATCGCTAAGGTCAGGGGTGTTGGGAGGTGAGCGAGGAGGTCGTGCTTGAGGGCGTCTCTGTGTACTACGACTCCACCCCCGCCCTCATAGACGTCTCGCTGAGGTTTAGGCACCCCTTCGCGGCCGTAGTCATGGGCCCCAACGGCGCCGGGAAGACCACGCTCCTTAAAGTGCTGCTAGGCCTGGTAAGGCCCTCTAAGGGTAGGGTCTCGGTCTTCGGGATAGACCCGACCCGCAGGCCCTACGAGGTGAGGAGGGTCGTGGGCTACGTGCCCCAGCTGATACACGTCGACGAGGAGGTCCCGATAAAGGTCTGGGAAGTCGTCGCCATGGGCGTGCTGTCAAGGGCCCTGCCGCCTAGGATCTGCACTAGGAGGGATAGGGAGGCCGTTGAGTGGGCCCTAGACCTCGTGGAGATGGGGAACTACGCTGACTGCTACTTTGGCGAGCTAAGCGGGGGCCAGAAGCAGAGGGTGCTGATAGCGAGGGCCCTGGTTAGGCGCCCTAAGCTCCTCCTACTCGACGAGCCGTTCTCGATGTTGGACTACGAGATGAAGTGCGAGATAGCTAACCTCGTGTTCAGCATCCACGAGAAGCTGGGAGTAAGCGTGCTGATGGTCGCTCACGAGCTTAGCCCCTGCATAGCCTACGAGCCCATAGCCATACTTCTAAACAAGAGGGTGTACGCCGTTGGGAGCCCCCAGCAGGTGCTAACCGAGGAGAACCTAGCTAAGGCGTACCCCGGCGTAACTAGGATTAGGAACCTGATCATCGCGGGGGAGGATCACGTTGCCTAACGGGATGGTCGTTAGGCTCGCAGTAGCCGCCGTCCTGACAGCCTCGCTAACGGGCTCGTCCGGATACCTGCTTACGATCTCGAAGATAGTGATGCTCAGCCTAGCGCTACTGCACGCCGTACTAGCTGGCAGCCTCCTCAGCATATACCTCGTCTACGCCTTTAGCCTACCCGTGCCCGTCACCCTCTTTAGCGTCCTCTTCACGGTCGCCCTAAGCCTGCTCGCCGCCGAGCTCGTCGAGAGAGGGCTGCCTATAGACTCCGCCGTAGCCGTGATAGCCGCGATCTCCACGACCCTCATAGCCACATTCGGCTACCTGGACTCGATCCTCTCCCCGATAGCCGTTAGCGAGGCCTGGAGCTACGTCGCGGGGCTCTCCGTGTTCATAAGGGATAGGGACCTCGCGATCTTAACCGGCGTGACGTCCTTCGTAGTGCCCCTCGTGGTCGCATTCAGGCGCGAGTTCACGTACATAGCGTTCGACGAGGAGGGCGCTAGGGCGATGGGGATGAGGGTTAGGGTCTACAGATATCTGCTGTACTCGCTTAGCGCCGCGATATCCGCCGCCGTGGCGATATGCTTAGGGGTGTTCGTCGCGCATGTAGCCCTAGCCGTCCCCGGCTCGCTAGCGCTTAGGCTCGGCAGGAAGAGGCTCTACCTAACCTCCCTAGCGGCTAGCGCGCTGGTAATGTTCGTCGGCTACACGATCTCGTACCCCCTAAAGCTCCCTCCGAGCAGCGGGGTCGGGATAGTGGCTACGTTAGCGCTTTTAGCGACGCTTCTAAAGGGTGGTAGACGTGGATAGCCTCGAGGTCAGCGAGAAGCAAGCCGAGTACATCCTAGCCCTGTTCGAGCTAGGGGAGGCTAGCGTAGGCGAGCTAGCGGAGAGGCTTAACCTATCGAAGCCCACGGTTTCGCTAACCCTTAAGAAGCTAGCGGAGAAGGGGCTAGTGACCTACTGCAGGAGGGGCGTAGTCAGGCTAAGCCCTAGGGGCCTAGTAGTGGCGTGCGAACTGGTCTGGCGCCACGGGGTAATCGAAGTAGCCTTCGTTAAGCTAGGCTTAACGCCTAAGGAAGCCTGTAAGGTTGCCAAGATGATCCAGTACAAGCTACCTAGAGACGTCGTCGAGAGCATGTGGAGGAACTTAGGGCGGCCGTGCAAGTGCCCGCACGGCCTAGAGTTCCCAACGCCCTCCAACTTCGGGAAGGTGAAGAGGGGCGTCGTCTGCAGGGCCTAGCGGATCATCGTGGGCGGCGGCCAGCCCCTAACCCTCGTCTTGAAAAGCTCCTCGAGTACGGCGCAAGCCGCCTTCTCGAACTCCCTCACGTGCTCGTCGAACTTGTCGAGGGGTATCTCAACGCCGGATACCCTGCTGATCGCCTCAATGGCCCTTCTAGCCGCATCAGCTTCGAACCTAGTTGCCAGCTCCATGAGCTCCTCAAGGTCCCTCTCGCTGTACCTACCCTCCCTCCTAATCCTCTCCATCACCTCCTCGTACTTAGCTAGTGACTTAGAGCCTACGAGGAGGAGGACGCCCGTTACCCTACTTCTCATGCACTCGTCAAGCAGGATCGCGGCCTCGCTAGCCATCAGCCCCGAGAAGGGCTCAAACCCCATATCCCTCATCTCCTTAGCGTAGTGCTCCTCCGTCGTGAAGTAGACGCCCTCACCCTCCCTCTCCCCCTTAACGTCCAGCATCACTACCTTGTCGAACTCGTTCCTCTCAGCCCACCTAACCAGCGCCGCCGAGGCCTTAGCGAAGAGCCTCGCCGCAGCAGCCTCCTTAACCTTAGGCGACGTCTTAAACACCACGAGGGGCTCCCTGCCGGAGAAGTAGAGGGAGAAGGGTCTAACCGCAACCCCTCCAAGCGAGTACATGACGGGCTGGGGGCCGCCGAGGCTCAGGTAGGCGATCGGCGCCATCTTCAGCCGCTTAACGACATAATCCGCTACGACGTGCGTGATGAGTAGGGGGTCGGGCAAGGGTATCAGCAAGGTCTTGTTAGGGACCATCCTAAGGTAAGTGTCTACGATGCCTACTTCCTCGCCCAAGACCCTCGCCTGTGTTAACAATTGACGTAACTTTATTAGCCTTATGCTACACTCCCATCTAGGCCTTTAGGCTTAAAGGCTGCCTTATTAGCCACTCGCCGTGTCCCGGTAGTATCGCCGCGAGCCGCCTCTTCAGCATCTCCCCGACTTCTCTTGAACGGGTAATTATCTCTCCTCCTCTGACGGCGGCTAGGTCGCCCGTGACCAGCACGGCGTCGTTCACCAGATAGCACGTGTGGTGGCGCGTGTGGCCACCAGCCCTTACGGCGAGTACCTTGAAGGGGCCTAGCTCGACTACCTCGCCGCCTCGTAGCTCTAGCGTCTGAACGCCTCGTACGAGCAGCACTCCTAA
>CAZAZN010000002.1:8303-39522 GCA_964489665.1 uncultured Thermofilaceae archaeon | reverse complement strand
GGCTTTGACTGGCTCCTTATAGACTTGGAGCACGCCCCCATAGACTTCGGGGACTTAGAGGTTATGGCGATGGCTGTTAGGGAGCCTGCTACGCCGCTAGCTAGGGTGCCGGGTAACGACCCAGTGTACGTTAAGCGGGCGCTCGATACGGGCGTGCTAGGGATCATGGTGCCGCACGTCGACTCGAGAGAGGAGGCTAAGCTAGCGGCCGCCTCGGTGAGGTACCCGCCTAAAGGGGTTAGGGGGGTTGGGCCGCGTAGGGCAGCTCGCTTCGGGCTAGCGAGGAAGGAGTACCTGGAGAGGGCTAACGGGGAGGTGATGCTGATAGTGCAGATAGAGAGCAGGGAGTCCGTCGAGAACATGGAGGAAATAATCACCGTTGAGGGGGTTGACGCGTACTTCATCGGCCCTTCCGACCTTTCGGCCTCGATGGGGTACCTGGGTAACTGGCGCGCGCCTGAGGTGGTTAAGGCGATCGAGAAAGTTGCCGAGGCGGGTAGGGCGCACGGGGTGCCGGGCGGCATATACTGTCCAGACGCTCAAGCCGTGAAGTGGGCGCTTGACCTGGGCTTAACGCTCCTAGCTATAGGCAGCGACTACAGGTTCCTGGTCGCGGGCGCTCAGGCTAGGCTAGAGGACGCCGGGAAGATCGTGGGCTAGGGGAGGGGGCTAGCTATCGCCGGGGACGTAAAGTTTCTCGGCCGAGCGGGCTCTTGAGGGAGTAGGGGTTGTGCGGCTAGGCTTTAGGCGTTAGCTGGCGATGCGTCGTCTAGGGTTAGGGGGTAGAATACTTTCAATGTACTAAAAATTAGCATAATCTATCCAGCGGGGGGATACGCTGTAGAGAGCCTTGAGGCTTGTAGGCGTCGTTGGTAGCGGGGCTACGGCTACGTGGGCTCCGCTGATAGTCTACGAGGAGCACGAGAGATGGGTTAGGGAGGAGCAGCTAGTCCTCATCGAGGATTCCAGGAGGAATGCTAAGTTCCTCGGGGTTCTGAGGAGGGTTGCTAGGTACGATCCATTCCTCGTGCCCTATAGGAGGACCGCTTACGTCGATTCCCCCCACCTGGCCGACGAGGGTAGCGCCGCGTTCGGGACGTCCGGGATCCTGGTCGTAGGGGAGCTCGTCGAGGGGATCGTTAAGGAGCCTACCCTCCCGCCTAACCCGGGGTCTAGGGTTAGCGTCGTTGAGGGGCCTAACGAGCTAGGGCTTAGGCTTGGAGGAGGGCTGGTGGTCGGTAGGCACAAGTACAGCGGCCTCGAGTTACCGTTGAGGCCCGAGTTCGTCCACTACCACGTGGCGATAGTTGGTGGTACGGGCTCGGGGAAGTCTAGGCTAGCGCTAGCGCTCGTACAGGAGCTGCTGGCTAAGACGAACTACTCCGTCGTGATCTTCGACCATACGGGCGTCGACTACGTGCCGTTCCTCCCGCGGGAGAAGGTGGTCGACGGGTCGGAGGTGCTACTCACCCCGGACGTTATAGCCGAGCTCATGCTTAACCGCACGGGCCTCTACAGGGAGAGGACTACCTACGAGAAGTACTTCCTCTTTACCACCGTCTACTACCTGGCGTGGAGGGCGAGGATGGTCGACCACGAGGCGGTCGTTAGGCAGCTTCAGCAGGCTAGGAGGGTGAGGTCGTTTAGGCAGGAGGGCTCCGAGCTGATAAGGCAGCTAGGAAGCTTGGACTACTCGGAGCTCCTTAACAGGATGGCTAACGGGGTGGAGTGGGAGGTCGAGGGCTACAAGGAGGCCTTGAGGGCCATTAGGGACGCTATAGGCGGAAGGGAGTCGGCTGAGGTTAGGGCCCTGCTGTCCATAGACCTTAAGCTTAGTAGGAGCTTTTTCGAGTCGCTATCGAGGAGGAGGCTTCACCCGAGGAGCATCGTCGAGAGGGCCCTTAGGGATAAGCTCGTTGTAGTAGACCTGAGCAGCGACTTCGACGCTGTCACTAAGCAGCACGTGATATCCTCGACTATCTCCGAGGCTTGGAGGCTCGTGGAGGAGAGGAGGAGGCCGCTTAACCTCGTGTTCGTCGTCGACGAGGCACACAACTACGCCAGCTCCTCGGCCTATGGCTGCTTCGACGAGATAGAAAGGACGGCTAGGGAGGGTAGGAAGTGGGGCCTCGGCCTGGTACTGGTGACTCAGAGGGTTATCGACATAGACCCTAAGGTTCGCGGCAACGTTAATACGGTCTTCTTCAGCAGGCTTCAGACGCAGAACGACTTCAAGGAGCTTGCGGGCTACATCGACCTAGGCGGGATTACCGAGGCAAGCCTTTCGGTGCTGGGGCAGAGGGAGTTCTATGTAGCCGGCCTCATGAACCCGCTTAGGACCCCCATGCTACTGAGGGTTAGGGAGGTGGGGCATGGCGGCTGAGGAGCTCTTCCCAGAGGACTTCGAGCCCACGTCGCTCCCGCTAATCCTCTCGGATAGCGCTAGGAAGGTTGCCGGTGGCGTCGCTGGCAGGGTTAGGGCCGTCCTAGAGCTTAGGGAGGAGCTCCGGAGGGAGCTTAGGGCGTCCGGTAGGCTTAGGCCAATACCCCGCGACGCGCCGCCCCTCTCGTGCGTAGCGATAGACTCAGGCTACACGGTGCCCTCGCTAGACCTCGTCGTGGGTAAGCTCGTGATATACGTGAGGTCGTGCACCTTTTGGAGGTGTAATCCCCCTCGCCCCTCGAGGAGCGAGGCGGCCGTTAAGTTCTACACGGACGCGGTTCCAGAGGACCTGCCGAAGCTAGAGACTAAGGTGTTCGAGCGCCAGTTAGCCCTCGAGCTCCTCGACGCTAAGGAGAGGGGAGACGTCGACTTCGATGTGCTACTCCTCGACGGAGAGATAGTGCCTAGAGGCGTGCCTCCGGGGCTTAGGAGGAACCCCCAGCTCCTCAGGAAGATCGTCGGCAAGGTCCTTGGCGTTACTAGGGAGCTAGTGGAGAAGGCGCGGGCCACGGGCACTCCGGTCATAGGCATCGTGAAGAGGGTTCAGGGGAAGGACCTCTCCCTCATTCTCAACCGTAGGTTAGGTATGAACGATAAGGCGGTTGCGACCCTGGTGCTAAACCCAGGCGAGTACGTGTACATGGGCGACGTCGAGACCATTAGGAGCTTGGCTAGAAGGTCTGAGGAGAGGAGGTGGAGGGAGAGGGCTCGGTACCTAGAGCTGATACTAAGCCACGTCCCAAAGCTCGCCTCTGTAGAGGTCGTTGTCTACAAGTCCCGGAACTACGTGATGTACGGGCTCGCTACGAAGGCCGAGGTGCTCGAGGTTGGGGACTACAGCCTTACGGAGCTCGTCGCCTGGCTCTCGAGGATAACGTCCCAGACTGGGGTGCCGTACCCGATAGACCTAGTCGATGAGCTCTCGAGGGTTAGGCCTGAGGTCGTGGCGTGCCTCCACCAGAGGCTAATGGCGATGGCCGTCGAGGAGGCTAGGAGCATCGGCGTCTCCGAAGCCGCCGTGGTTAAGGCGCTAGGCCTGTTAAACCCGGAGAAGAGCTTCCCGTACTACTACTGGCGCAACCTTAGGAGGCTACTAAGGCGCTAAGAGTTATCCTCTGGGAAGATGACGCAGGCCGGTAGGGGCTAGCCTTGCACCCCTATCGCTTAAGAGGCTTGTTAGGAACCTTAAGGAGCGTCCTAGGAGGCTTATAACGGAAGGGATATATTCGTGCTATTGCACGTAATTGCGGGTGTAGAGCATGTATAGGTGGTGGCACAGGTGGATGAGAAGGATGATGTACTTCGCCCCTCCGGTGCCCTACCCGTATCCATACCCACCAGCGCCCCAGCAGCAACAGCAGGCGTCAGGCCAGCAGCCCCAGCAGCTAGCGTACTACCCGCCTCCAGCTCCGTACTTCTGGCTTCCCGCGCCGCCTCCACCGGCTAGCCCCGAGGAGGAGCTTGAGATGCTAGAGGAGTACAAGCGTGCCCTCGAGGAGGACCTAAAGGACCTCCAGGACGAGCTGAGGAGCGTAGAGGAAAGGATCCGAGAGCTGAGGGAGCTGCTCAAGCGTAGCGGTCGCGAAGTCTAGAAAACCTTATCCAATCGCCCCCTATTTTCTCCCGGCCGATGAGGAACAACGCCTAGGCCGAGCCGTGAGGCTCGGCGGGCTTACCCGAGGCCGCCTCCAAGCGGCTGCGCTAGGAGAAGGCCGCTAGGTGCCTGTGGCGCGGGTTTACGTATAGGGTCTTGCCGCTAGCTACCTCCCTTACGAAGGCTATCCTATGCAGCGGTATCCACTTCTCCCTACCGCCTATCGAGAAGCACGCGTAATCCCTCGTTACCCTAACGAGCGCGTCGCCCTTAACGACCTCAACCGGCCCCTCAGGGCTCCTCGAAACGTACCCTATCTCCACGTCGCTCGGGGCAGCTTGTGGATCCCACAGTAGCCTGCTAAGTAGATCCCTAAGAGGGTTCTTCGTCAAGGCTCGTCCCAACTAAATGCGCTAGCGCGGGTTTTAAGGACTAGTTACGCCGTTAAGCGAGAGCATGAAGATCGAGCCGATCTGCGTGCCATGTATAGCGCAGGTTAGGCTAAGGGAGCTGGCTAGCTACGGTAGGCTATCCGACGAGGAGAGGATCGAGGCCATGGCGAAGTTCCTAGAGGAGTACTCCCGCCTAGTGTGGCCGGGGGAGTCGACGGTCGTGCTAGCCACTAGGGCGTTTAAGGTCGTTAAGCGGCTACTGAGGGAGGAGGACCCCTACCGCGAGTTTAAGGCTAGGTCCAATAAAGCCGCGAGGAAGCTCGTGCCGCTGATCGAGGAGAAGGTTAGGAGCATTGAAGACGACTACGAAAGGTTTAGGGCACTCGTAGTAGCAGCCGTGAACGCTAACGCCGTTGATCCCGGCGTGCCGTTCAGCGCGGGGCCTGAGGTGCTGTGCGAGAGGCTCCTCGAGGCGAAGCTCGACGTAGACCATACGCGCAGGGTGTACGAGTTCCTTAAGGACTCGACTCGAGTAGCTTATTACCTCGATAACGCTGGCGAGGCGCTAATCGACCTACTCCTGGTTAAGGAGTTAGCCTCCATGGGGCTTGAGGTCACCGTGCTAGCTAGGGGAGGGACCTACCAGAATGACGTCACGTACGAGGAGGCGTTAGCGCTAGGGTTCGGCGAGTACGCTAGGGTCGTTAGCACGGGCTTCGACACGTGCGGCCCCTGGAAGCTGTCGGAGGAGGCTAGGAGGGCCCTAGAGGAGGCCGACCTGATAATCGCTAAGGGGATGGCGTGCTACGAGACGTACCTTTACTTCCCGCCTCCAGGGCACGTAGCCCACCTGTTCCAGGTTAAGTGCTGGCCGGTTGCTAGAACGCTAGGGCTTAAGCCTAGGGCTAAGGTGGTGCTCTTTAGGGAATAGGTTCTTAATAGCTCTCAACAATCCTCTAGCACGGTGAAAGGGGGTTGGGCGTCTACGGCTCGGCTGCTAAGGCGGGAGTTATAGCGGGCCTCGCTGCCGGCGCCATAGCCTCCGCCTGGTCCTACTATTCGGTACACGTGACCCTACCGATCATAAAGGAGGCGATAATGGAGCAGATGAGGAAGGCTGGGGCGCCCGTAACCCCAGAGCTCGTCGAGCGCATCATGAGCTTCACGGTGATGTCGGCGACTATAGGGGCGCTTATAGGCGCGGTGATAATAGGCGTGCTCTTCGGCCTCTTCCTAGTGATGTTCGTTAGGAAGCTCAAGTACACGTGGCCGATACGCGGCCTGATAGTTGGCGCCATAGTCTACATCGTCATGATGTCGTTTAGCAGCGTCGCGTCGGCTATGTGGGGTAGCCAGTACGCCGAGATGAGGGCCAAGCTGGGCTGGCTATCGCTCGCGGAGTACGTGGTCGGGATCGTGGAGTACATGACCTACGGGCTCATCTACGCGTACCTAATCGAGCGCTGGGTGGAGCGTAGGCAATGATCTTATGCTACGACCGCGGAACCCTCCTCCTCAGGGGCGTTAAGCCCGGCGCTAAAATACCCGAGTTTTTCAAGTTCGATCCGCGAGTTAAGGCGTATAGGGCGCTAGCTTACAAGTACTGGGAGGCCGTTAAGAGGCTGGAGGGCGTCGAGGACAAGGTTCTACAGCCGGTACAGTGTAGGTGGTCGCTTAAGAGGGAGCTAAGCCTCAGGCCGTACCAGCGCGAGGCCCTAGAGAGCTGGCTAAGCGCTGGGATGAGGGGCGTGGTAGTGCTGCCGACCGGCGCCGGTAAGACTAGGGTGGCGCTCGCTGCCATGTGGGAGCTTAAGGCGCCAACTCTGATCGTGGTACCAACCCTAGAGCTGATGGACCAGTGGGAGAGAGCCGTCTCCAGGTTCTTCCAGGTGCCCATTGGAAGGTTTGGGGGCGGGAGCAAGGAGGTGAGGTGCGTTACGGTAGCGACCTACGACTCCGCATACATAAACGCCGAGGTCCTCGGGAACAAGTTCCTACTGGTGGTGTTTGACGAGGTACACCACCTTCCGAGCCCCGGCTATAGACAGATAGCGGAGCTGAACGCGGCCCCGTTTAGGCTCGGCCTTACGGCTACGCCTGAGAGGGAGGATGAAGGCCACCTGCTGCTACCCGAGCTGGTAGGCCCCATAGTCTATAGGAAGAAGGTGGGGGAGCTTAAGGGCAGGTACCTAGCTGACTTCGACGTCGTGGTAGTTAGGGTTAAGCTTAGCGAGGAGGAGAGGGAGAGGTACTTGAAGCTAGTCAAGGAGTACAAGTCCTACCTCGAGGAGAGGGGGATAAGGCTTAGGTCGCCGCGCGACTTCGAGAAGCTCGTTAAGATGACTGGGCTCGATAGGCGGGCTAGGGAGGCCCTGCTAGCGTGGAGGGAGGCTAGGAGGATAGCGTTCAACGCTCGAGCTAAGCTCGAGAAGCTTCGCGAGATACTCGAGAAGCACCGGGGAGATCGAGTGCTCATCTTCACGGAGAACACGGAGATGGTGCGCGAGATCTCGCGTAGATTACTCATCCCGGAGATAACGTACAAGACGCCTGAGAGGGAGAGGAGGGAGGTCTTAAAGGCGTTTAGGGAGGGGAGGGTAAGCGCCGTCGTTACGAGCAGGGTGCTGGAGGAGGGAGTGGACGTCCCGGAGGCTAACGTCGCGGTGGTCATAAGCGGCACCGGTAGCCGGAGGGAGTTCGTTCAGAGGCTGGGCAGGATACTTCGCCCCCGGCCGGGCAAGAGGGCCGTCCTATACGAGCTAGTGACGTCGGGAACTAAGGAGGTGGGCGTCGCCAGGAGGAGGAAGCGAGGGCTCTAGCTTGCTGCCCAGCGATCTGCTGATAGCTAGGGCGCGGCGGGGGCTTATCCAGCCCCTCTATGCGACGGGTAGGTACGAGGAGCTGTTCATCGCCGACCAGCTGATCGAGGCATTTAACGAGCACGTAGGGCGTCGGAGAGGGGAGCTGGAGAGCAGGCTTAAGGAGATCGAGGACCTAGCGTTTAGGATAGGGTGCCATTACAAGTTCGCTAGGGGGCTCATTCACCTGCTTATGAGAAGGGCTGAGTTTAAGCCACCAGATACCAGCGTAGATCCCTTAAAGGCTAGGATGGCGGTGTTCGAGGCGGCGGCTAGGCGGGGAGGCTTCGCCCTATCGGAGGAGGAGAGGAGGGCGGTGCTTAGGGAGGCTGCTGAGGAGCTTGAGGTTAGCGTCGAGGAGCTTTGGAAGGCCTTCACCTCAGCCTACGAGGAGGAGCACGTCCTCGCACGGTTCGACCCCCTAAAGCCCGAGGAACTTCTCAGGCTGTACAACCTCTCGCTGGCCCAGACCCTCCTGTTTAAGGCGCTCGAGATGGAGGCTAGGCTAGAGGCGACAGGCACAGAGGTCAAGGTGATCCTGTTCAACGTTAAGCGGCTTGGGCTCATGTACTTCGCCGAACAGGTAGGCGGCGAGCTCCGACTCACGATCGACGGGCCCGCCTCCATAATCAGGCAGACTGAGAGGTACGGTACTAGGCTCGCAAAGCTGCTGCCCTACTTGATGGCGGCGAGGAGGTGGTCGGTAAGGGCTAGGATTAGGAGGAATGGTAGGGTCTACGTGTTTAGGGTTGACAGCTCGATGGCACGCCTCTTTCCAAGGGTCGAGATGAAGCTGGAAGAGTACGATAGCTCGGTTGAAGAGGACTTCTTCAAGAGGTTCTCTAAGGTTAAAGGCCCGTGGAAAGTCTATAGGGAGCTTGAGCCGCTGGTCGTTAACGGGCGCGTGCTAATCCCGGACTTCGTCTTCGTAGCTGGCGATGTTAAGATCTACATGGAGGTGCTAGGCTTCTGGACTCCAGACTACGTTAGGCGTAAGCTTGAGAAGCTCAGGGGGGTTCGAGGGGTTAAGCTGATAGTTGCGGTGAACGAGGAACTGGCGTGTACCAGCGACTTCTCGTCCCTGCCCGCTGAGGTCATAGTGTTTAGGAGGAGGATTCCGGTAGACGAGGTGTATAGGGCGCTTAAGAAGTTCGGGCTTAGGCCGGAGCTCAAAGCGCGCGAGGAGGTGAGGGTCCCGGCTGAGGCGCTCGAGTACCTGCGCTCGATCGAGGAGGCTAGCCTGCTCGAGGTTGTTAAGCAGCTAAGGCGCCTTGGCATTAGCGAGGACGAGGCAGTTAGGGCCATAGAGGCGGCGGGCCTTACGATAGAGTGGAGGGGACTCGACCCTAAACAGGCCGTCGTTCGCCGGGCTTCAAGATAAGATCAGGGCCCTCGACCTCTTTCACAGCCTCCCTGAGCTCCTCCAATGCTATGCGCTCAGCCCTCGGTAGGGGGCTCCTCCATAGCGAGCTAAAGGCTCGACGAACTTCGTCCACCCCCAGTTCCTCCCGCCCTGAATACTCCCGCCTCACAGTAGCTAGCTGTTTAGCGATCGAGGGGGAGTACCTCCACAGGTGCTGCTCTAGGAACTCCTCCCTTGATACGACAGGCGAGTAGTACCTCTGGTACTGGATAGTTAATACGTGATCTATGAGCCCTGGATCCTCGACTGGGAGGTCCTCGGCTAGCTCTAGCTCGTATAGCGACTTGTAGGGGCAGTAGGCGCAGGATACGCGTGGTAGCCCTATGAGGTAGTGGGGGTGCACGAGCCCAACTTCCCTGCAGATCTTAACGACGTCCAGCAGCGTAAGGGAGTAGACCACGTTCAGCTTCCTTCCCTGGAGGAAGGTGCCCGTCCTAAGTAGGTGGTATAGCCTCGTGAGCCGTTTACCGGCCTCGACTAAGCGATCTCCCTTAGCCTCTAAGTCGAAGCGCCGCTCCTCCATTAGATCCCTCAGTGCCCTCACCTTAAGGTACGTGCACCACCTAGCCCCCCTCCTCGGCAGGCCACTCCTGTATAGGTAGTAGAGGATCCTCCTCCTATCAGCCTCTACCAGCTCGAAGTCTACGCCTAGCCTCCTAGCGGCCTCCTCCGCGAACTTAAGGCTATCGGTCGCCTCAAGGTAGGGGACGTACACGTAAACGGCTACAACCGTAAAGTCCAGCCTCTCGCTCAGCTCCCGGAGCACCGCTAGCGTAGCGAGGCTATCCTTACCACCGCTAAAGTCCACCATAACCCTCTTCCCCTCGAGCTTACCGCGTAGCGCCTCAGCTAGGAGATCCATGTACGCGTCTAGGTCGGGCGCTACGTACCCCACCGCCTCGCTAGCCGGCTCGTACCACAGCGTCGCTAGCCACCTCAGCTCCTCTCCAGCCCTAGCGCAGCCCCTCCTAGTCCACAGGTAAAACTCGGGCTCCTCTCCAAGCTCCTTAACCTCTATAAACTCAAAGAAGCTCCTAACTAGCCTGACGACGTTACCCCTCTCATCCACCTCGGGCCATCTCTCCATCATAGGTGGCTCGTCCCGCCCGGTGCGGAAAGTACTATGCCGGTCGCTATCTCGACTGCCTCCCTAGCGAGCTCGACCAGCTTCTGCTTCTCAGCCCTTTCTATCTGCCTGAGGATCTCGAGTAGCCGTAGCATATCGGCCCACATGTACCTCGGAGCCTTAGGCATCGCCTCTAAGATGCCCTCCCTAGCCCCCTTAGCCTCGTCCACGAAGGCCAGCGAAACTGCGTAGGCCGCGCAGGTAATGGCGCGCTTAGACAGCGCTTTAGTTTCCTCGAGCGTCCCGCCGGAGCTGGCCTCTAGCGTGCACAGGGCCTCGGCTGCATCGCGCAGCTTCTCCACGGCGACGCTTAGCATTGATGAGGTCTTAGCGAGCGTAGCTATTAACGCTACCCATGTTAACAGTTCAGCGATGAGGAGGGCCTACCTCGTAATAATAGCCCTCGTGATCTTGGGCGTCCTAGCGTTTACCATTATAGGCCTGTGGGAGGAGAGCAGGGCTAAGCTGAGCAGGAGAGGGGGCTCCGCCCTCGAGGTGAAGTTCCGAGAGCTCATGAGAAGGGATGAGGAGTTTAGGCGGGCTGTAAGCGAACTTAGGTCCATGCTACTCGACCCCTCTAAACCGTTCGACGAGGACGGAGCTATGGTCCTGTTTAACGAGGTGTTAAGCAAGCTCGGGTTAGGCCCTCTCCCCGAAGGGATAAGGTACGGGAAGGGTCGCCTGCTAGAGTTCGCCGTAGGCGAGAAGCCTAGGTGCGCTAAGGTACGCCTTTGGGAGTTTATGAGGATCCACCAGCCACGCGTGGACGTGGAGGCGGGGAATGGGCTAGAGGCCATATACCTCTGCGCGCGGCCTAGCGGGCGCGAATACTTAGTCGAGGTAACGCTGGTGTTTTCGGATGAGGATAAGCCGGGCGAGGACCTCTACTACGATGCTTGGAGGCTCGTATCTTGGGGTAGGGCTAGGGATATTGAGACGTTCTTCGTCGTGCTAGACCCGTCAGCGCGGCTGGTTAAGCGGGTGGTGTTCGAAGGACTATACCTGTCGCTCAGGAACTGCGCTCGCCCCATAGCGCCGATCTACGGCTTAGCGGGCTTCTCTAGGTCGTCGCATAGGAGCTGGAGCGCGCGCGTAAACGCGGAGACCATAGACGTCTACGTTAATACTTGGAACCACGCGCTAGCGCTCGAGGACGCTAACCCGCACCTAGAGCACGTAACCTACACTTTTAGCAACGCCACGGTGGTCGTGGGTTCGAGGCTTGACGCAGAGCTCGATTTCTCCGACATCCCCTACACGGGCGAGGCTCTGGTAGTTCACGGAGGCTAGGACCGCCTAGACGAGCCTATTACCGCGCTAAACCGTATCACGTTTTTACCGCTGCGGCTATACTTATGTTACAGGTATGCCTAGCAAGGGATCGAGGGTAGTCGCGGCGATCCTGCTCCTAGCGTTCTTAGCGGTCTTAGCGTTCTACTTCTTCGGAACGCCTCGGCGGCACCCAAAGATAGTGCAAGTGCACAGGGTAAACCCCAGCTTCTACCAGGGGCTAGCTAGGGAGAAGGGGTGGTGGTTCTTCTCGGATAGGGACGCGATCTACAAGGTTAGGGGGTTTAACGTAGTCGTAGCCGCGCTGAAGCCGGCGATCCCCGGGTACCTAGCCGAAAAAGGGTACGATCACATAGGCGATATAGACGCCGCTGGAGGCGTGATATACGCGCCGCTAGAGGACAGGTGGTACACTGCACCGCTACTAGCTATGTACTCGGCTGAGGACCTAAGGTTCATTGGAGTGGTAGGCCCCCTACCGCAGAGCCACATGCCGTGGGTCGCCGTAGACTTGAAGAAAGGCGTATTCTATAGCTCCGAGTTCGATAACGTCGATCGCATCTACGTCTACAGCTTAAATGGCTCTAAGCTCGGGGAGATCAAGCTCAGCATGGTCCTTCAGAGGATTCAGGGCGGGGCCGTGAGAGGGGATAAGCTGTACCTCTCCACGGATGACGGAGGGGACTGGGTGTACGTAGTAGACCTATCGACTGGAAAGGTGAGCAGGCTCGTTAAGTTCGAGTCGCCCTATGAGGGGGAAGGGATAGAGCTGTGGGAGGAGCAGCTCTACTTCCTCGTAGGCACGCCTCGCGAACAGGAGAATATCCTCGTGGTTATAGAGCTAGGGGAGGACTAGGCTTAGCAGCCTAGGCGGGTAATCCCCGAGCCCGACTACTACGGCTTTAGATCTAGGCCACACTACGTCAGCCTGCCTAGATACCTCGTACTCGACAACTACCTCCGGCTCGCCACTAACCTCCGCACCCAGCCCTAGCTTTAGCTCCTCACCTGGACACAGCACTTTGTTAACACTAAGCTCCTTGCCGGCTATGGATACCTTTATGACCTTAACGTCTCTGCGGTCGATGTTCTTCAGCTTCAGCGTTGAGCCCGAAACCTCTACGTCTAGGTGCTTCTCCTCGGGCAGCCTCCAACCTAGCGCCTCGAGGAAGGGCTTAGGGTATCCCGGCTTAGGCTTACCGCCCACGTAGACGCAGGTTAGCGGCACCCTGTAGTCGACATCGTACACCGCTATGTAGTTAGCCGAGTACTCCCTTAAGATCCCCTGGTAGTAACGCTCCTTTCCGTCTACGTCCTTAACCCTAACCGTAACCAGCTGGCCTATCCCGTTCTCGAGGAGCGGCTCGTAGAGGGCCCCTACCGCCGACACCGCCTTAGCCCTAGCCTCCTCTATGGCCTTCCTCAACTCCGGCGTTAAGGGGACTAGGAGGGGCGTCGTCACGGTGGCTAGGCTCGAGGATAGCTTATCCTTAACGTACGCAAGGCTGTTGTAGAGCTTCCTGCTAAGCCTAGCGATGAAGGATGGGTGGTAGAGGGAGTGGAGCTCCTTAACCCTCCTTTTAATCTCCTTAACGCTCATCATGAACCTGAACTGCACTATGGCATGAAGCTTACCTAAGTCGCTAGGGTACACCTTACGCGATACGAGAGATGGCGGCGACCACGGATTCCTCCTAACGTCCTCCAAATTAACGCCCCCGGGTATCACGCCCCTAGACTTCAGGAACTCCCAGAGCTCCCGCGCTTCCCTGAGGAATTTCTCGTCCCCCGTCTCCCTGTAGTTCTCCATTAGGAACGCGATTAGGGTTAGCGGGTTCTCTATGCGATCCCTATCGAAGAAGATCTCGAAGCCCCCCTTAGCTCTCGGCGGGATGTGAAGCTTGCCGTAGATAGCGCTCTTATCGAGCAGTACCAGCACCTTGCGCCTCTCGAAGACCCTTAGGACCCTATCCTTGGAGAACCACTCAGAGATCGAGTACAGGAAGGATAGCGCTAGGCCTACGCCAGCTAGGTAAATGAACATCCACAGGTAGCCCTGCACCTCGGACGGTATCTCTAGGCTCAGCACGTGTAGAGTAGGCGCTTAGCCGCCTAAAAGGCTCTCCTAACAGTGCCGTCCCTGAACACTAGAGAGCCCGGCCCTAAGAGCGTCCTAGCGCTCACCCTAGCGCCAGGCGCTATGTACGCTCCCAGCTTCCTGTACTTCCTCACCATGCCCTGGAGGGGTGGCAGCCGCTTAACCCTAGCCTCCTCTGGGAGCTTGCTCATGGTTATCACCCCGGGCTCAACGACCGCTCCCGGGCCAAGCACGGTATCGGCTAGTAGGACATACGAGCCCGCGGACGACTTGGGCTGGAGGCTGCTCCTCTTAACCTCCGTGAACGCCCCCGCGATGCTGTCTTCCTCTAAGCTCGAGAACTCCCTCACGAACGCCCCCTTCCCGACGAAGGCCCTAGCGCCCACGTATACCGGCCCCTTAATCACCGCGTAGTGGTCGATTACCGCCCCCTCCTCCACCACTACGGGCCCCTCGATCACCGCGGTAGGAGACACCTTGGCCCTCGCCGACACCCTAGAAGTCCTCCATTCCTTCAACACCTCTATGGCGGCAGATATTATGTCCCAAGGATAGCCCACGTCTATCCAAGTCCCAGTCCACATCAGCGCCGCTACGGAGCCCCGCTTAGCCTCAGCCGATAGGGCTTCTGGAAGGCTAGCTCCGTCCGAGACCTCCTTAGCTACCCTAGAGCTTAGCACGTACGCTCCTCCCAGCGCTAGCATCGACTCGACGGTCCCGGGCTCGGGCTTCTCGTACACGTCGACCACCCTATTGGTCTCCATGTCGATGAGCGCTATGCCGTACGTCTCCGCTTCAAGCACGGGAACCACCGTTAGCGCCAAGTCGCAGCCCGACACGCTAAACACCTCTAGGAGCCTCGCGTACATGTCGGGCGGAGCCACGATGTCGGCGTACGCGAGGACAAAGTGCTCGTCGGGCTTTAGGTGCTCAGCGGCGGCCGCCAGCGCTCCCTCGATTTCGGGCTTGGACTGCTCGACTACCAGCGCCTTCCAGCCGAGCCGCTCCTCTACGAAGTACTTAACGCGCTTATCCGATACGACGACTAGGTACTCCTCGATGCCGCACCTTTCAAGCCCGCTTAGGGCGTAGTCTATCAGCGGCTTGCCGACTACCCGTAGCAGCACTTTAGGGTAGTCCTCGCTAAGGGGCAGCATGTTCCTGCCAGGCCCTCCTGCCAACACAACGGCCCTCATCTATTCCACCGTAACGGTCTTCGCCAGGTTACGCGGCTTATCGGGGTCGTAGCCGCGGGTAACGGAGGCGTAGTAGGCTATTAACTGAAGCGGGACTATCGCCGGAATCGTGGCCACGAGCTCAGGCACCCCCGACACTACCACCAGCTCGTCAAGCCTATCGGCTAGCTCGCCTGGATCCCCGGCTACCACGCCGATCGTGTAGGCGCCGCGGGCCCTCATCTCCTCGACGTTGCCGAGTAGAAGCCTACGGAGCCTTCCCTCTATGCTCACGAAAACCACGGGGAACCCCGGCTCGACCAGCGCTATGGGGCCGTGCTTACTCTCGCCCGCCGGGTAGGCCTCGGCGTGTATATAAGAGATCTCCTTCATCTTTAGAGCCCCCTCCATCGCTATCGGTACGCTAAGCCCCCTACCTAGGTAGAACATGTTCTGCTTAGCCGCCAGCTCGCGCCCTACCCTCTTAGCCCAGCCCTCATACCTAGCTATAACCCTGTTAACGGCCGAGGGAGCCGCCTCGAGCCCCTTCACTAGCTCCCTGTAATCGCCCTCTCCGAGCCCGCCCCCCATCAGCGCTACCTCGAACGCCAGCTTGGATAGCACTAGTAGCTGAGTAGTGAACGTCTTAGTAGCCGCAACCCCTATCTCGGGGCCCGCCCTCGTGTAGAGGACTAGGTGGCTCTCCCTGGGGATGGCGCTACCGACGACGTTCGCGAGCGCTATCACCTTAGCGCCCCTCTCCTTAAACTCCCTTACTGCCATCAGTGTGTCGACGGTCTCCCCGCTCTGGGATACGGCTAGCACGACGTCGCCCTCACCAACTCCTCTCAAGTACCTCCTGAACTCGCTGGCTATCATGGGGTGGGTGGGCACTCCCGCTAGCAGGTTAAGCAAGTAGTCAAACACCAAGGTTGCGTGGTAGCTCGTGCCCGCCGCGACTAGGTAGATCCTCCTAGCCGAATAGACGAGCTCCGCGGCCTTCAGCAGCTCGCCCCCTAAGCCCTCCAATGTCCTCCTAAGCGCCCTAGGCTGCTCGTGTATCTCCTTAAGCATAAAGTGCGGGTAGCCGCCCTTCATCGCCATCTCGGGCGTCCAGTCGACCTCCATCGCCCTCCCGAGGACGTCTACGGGGGACCCGTCGAGCTTCTCTAGGTGAACGCGAGTCGGCGTTATGTAGCCTAGCTCGTAGTCGTGCACTACCACGACCCTCCTCGTGTGCTCTAGGAAGGCCGGGATGTCCGACGCGACGAAGTTCGCGCCATCGCTTAGCCCTATGACCAGTGGCGAGTCCTTCCTCGCGAAAAATATCTTATCCTCCTCACCCGCTACGAGCACGGCTATAGCGTAGCTACCTTTAATCCTCTTAAGAGCCCGCCTCAGGGCTTCGAGCGGCTCCAGCCCCTCCTTAAGCCCCTCCTCTATAAGGTGGGCTATAACCTCGGTATCCGTCTCGCTCCTGAATACGTGCCCTTTAGAGGCTAGCTCGCTCTTGAGCTCCAAGTAGTTCTGTATGATGCCGTTATGGACTACCGCAACCCTACCCGTGCAGTCTAGGTGTGGATGAGCGTTATCGTCGCTAGGCGCTCCGTGGGTAGCCCACCTCGTGTGGCCTATGGCAACGTTACCGGGTAATTCGCTCAGCCTAAGCCTCCTATCTACCTCTACGAGCTTCCCCTTACCCTTCTTAACCCTAATAACTCCCCCGTGGAGCGTAGCTATACCCACGCTATCGTAACCCCTGTACTCGAGCCTGTGAAGGCCTCGCTTTACCACGAGCGCAGCGTTAATTCCCTTGAGGGCCGCGACTCCTATGATCCCACACAAGCCGCCACACCTTACGAACTCTAAGCCGAGTATCGTAATTATCGGTTAGCCAGCTCCAGTAATCGGAGAGCCTCGCTTAACGGCACATCATACCAAAGTCTGTAGGCGTCGGCGACCGCGAATAAGGGCCCCCTTCTAAGGTTTAATACTACCACGAGCTCGACCTCCTCGGAGAGCAGACGCGCAGCCTCGACCGGCGACGTGGGCACGGCTACTACCACCCTCTCAGCTCCAAGCCTCATAACCGACCTAACGGCGACGAGCATCGTATACCCGGTCGCTAGCCCATCGTCGACCAAGACAACCTGGCCGGATAGCTTAGCTGGCAGGTAGGCCCTAAACGCCTCAGCCCTAGCCTTAACCTCACGCCTAGCCCTCTCAACGGCCTCCTCCACCTCCCGACTCGTGAGACTGGCGCTCCTCGCCATGTCCTCGTCGATGTAGCTGTCGCCTAACCACGAAACCGCGCCGAAACCCGCCTCCGTAGTCCACGGAAATAGGACCTTCTTCACAACCGCCGCCCACAGCCTAGCCCCAAGCGCTTTAGCCACGCCCAGCCCTACCGCTATCCCCCCATTCGGGATTGCTAGCACATCGCTAGCCTTCACGCCCAGCTCCGAGAGGAATTCCCCAAGCCTCCTGCCGGCATCCGCGCGATCCGAGAACACGGCTACCTTATTGCGCAGCTCCCTGAGGTCTACGACCTCGCCCATCGGCTAAGACCCGTTTTAAAGCCCCTTAAGCCTAAATTATATGGGGGTCGCGATGGCCGAGCCTAAGCTGGTTAAGGACTATAGGGTTGGGCTCCTAGAGAAGAATGGGAAGAACTACATCCTGCTAACCCTCGTGACTGACGAGGGGGAGGAGAGCTTCCTCCTAGAGTGGGGGCTGATGGCTAGGAGCCTCGCAGTCGACATAATGCGCTGGAACTCCGAGATTTCGGTGAGGAAGGTCTTCACGATATAGCCTACTCCTCGGAGGGTGTCTCGTCCCAGGAGAGTATAGTGTGAGTATAGGTGCCGTCTTCGTCCTCGATACCCCTCTCTATCTCGGTTATGTGGGCGTAGCTAGCCCTTATCCTCTCGAGTATATGCTCAACGGTCTTCTCGGGCTTAGAGTCGACGTCGCAAGTGTACACGTCTATAGCGGCGTACCCCTTCTCGGGCCACGTATGAATCGAGATGTGAGAGCCCGAGACTATGACCATGCCGCTGACTCCCTGTGGCGAGAACTTGTAGAAGTACGTTGATCGAACATCCATCTCGCCTACCTTGGCAGCCTCCAGCAGTATTCTCTTAAGCTCTTCAGCATCGGCTAGCACCTTCGGGTCACAGCCCGAAGCCTCAATTACGTAGTGGTAACCTCGGGTGTCCACGCTCTAGCCAACGCCCATGTAATTATAAACGTTTGCTAGCTAGCTTCGGCGTCACGTTAATCTAACCCCTAAGGTAGAAGAAGAAGGGGGATGAAGAAGCCGTCCTTAGGCGACCTAGTGAGCGGGATTCCGGGTTACGACCCCCGGCGAGGAGCTTTACGCAGGCGTTAGGATCTTAGTCAAAAAATCATGAAACTCAACTCACTAACATCTTAAACGACTTCAGGTAGTCCGACGACAGTTATAAAGAAGAGTGTACTTAAAGAGAAGCGAGGTATATGGTGGCGGAGCAAAGGTTAGCCACTGCCGCATTATTTTCAGCGCTGGAAGGCGTCACGCTCCCTATAGCCCTCGCGCTACTTGGGATAGCTATCTATATTCTGGGGACGGCGGGAATGCCTGAGGCGAGGCTGTTCTGGGAGCTAACGACGCTCCTAGACCACTTTCCCCTCTTCCTAATCCTCTCGTCAGTAAGCGGGGCTACATGCCCGATGCTACTTGATAGGTCTAAGAGCGGCGCGGCGCTGTGCATAGCAGCCTCCGCCCTGCTGTATTTCTACGTCACACTGAGGATCGTTCTTGCAGGTGGCGCTGCGCCCGTGACAGCGGGCGTGTTCGCCATGTTCTGCGCGCTCGACGCGATGAAGTTAGTAGCCCTGCTATCGGGATGGGACGCGCTGGAAGCTCCGAGCGGTAGGGTTAAGGACATGCTAACCCTGATCGTCACGGCCACTCACCTAGGCGTCTGCGTTATCACGACGTACGTCCTCGCGCTACTCGCCTTAACGATAGGGCTGCAGGCCTTCGTGTTAATTCCGTTAGTCGTCTTCCCGGCGGTAACGGCCGTTAGAGCCTGGGACGAGAAGGGCGACCAACTAGCGTGGGCCATCATCGAGACTATAGCCGCAATGGTCCTCGCCATAGGTTCACCCTACATAGCCCCTTACGCGCTCCCCTACCTACTGTTCATAGCGCCGATGTCGCTGTTACCGCTTTTCCTATCTGTCCTGCTTAGGATAGGGATAGAGTAGGTTAGAGCCTATATACTACGCATTCCTCCTTCCTCCTAGCTACGAGGTGGGAGCCGGTGGAGGGAGGGCCACCATGGAGGTGGTGCTGGGGTAGGAGGGGGCCCGGCAGGAGGCCTAAGCCTAGGACGATAAGGTTTAAGCCATTCGACATGGTGTTCGCGCCGCTAGACCCGTCAGGAAACCCGGTAGAGGGAGAGCCAATAGTGCTCACGCCCGACGAGCTAGAGGCGCTAAGGCTAGTTTACCTCCTAGGCCTAACACAGGAAGAAGCCGCTAAGGCGATGGGCGTCTCTAGAGGTACCCTGTGGAGGGCGCTAAGCAGTGGAAGGAGAAAAGTCGTAAGAGCATTAGTGGAAAAAAGACCTTTAGTTATAACAAGCTCTCCTATTCCTCCCTAGCCCTCCCTCCCCGGCGGCGTGATTTCCTTAGCTAGCAGCTCTAAGTACCTCCTCCAGGTCTCCAGCATTAGCTCGTAGAACTTCATGTAGTATACCGTTGAAATGTAGTAGATCCACGTGTACGGAAGCATGTACATCAGCGCAAACGGGTCCGGCAGCATTGGCGGCACTAGCGGGTAGGGGTAATAGTAGTACGGATAGGCCACACCCCTCACCCCCTACCAGGGCCTCCACCAGTAGGCTGGCCACGGGTAGTATGGCCAGGGGGCTGGCGGGTATAGCGGGTAGGCGTACGGCACCGGCCAGTACGGGTACGGCCACGGTGCTCTCCACATCCACGGGTAGCCGATTAGCCACCAGCAAGCTCCCCTACCATATAGCCAGCCTGGCCTTAGCCATGGCGGTAGGTAGCTGAATGGCCCTCTACCTGGCCAGGGGCCTACCCAGCCCCACCTTCTACCTCCTCCCCAGCCTCCTCCCCACCATCCCATATACATCACCGATTTTCGTGCAATAGCTCATTATTATAAACCTTTCTGTGCCATGGCACGGAAAGAAGGCGGTATCGCATATTACCGTCCGCTAGCTGATTGATACGATGAAGATAGCGCTCGTAGACGATAGCGCCAGGAGGAATCTCCTCCCGCTAACCTACACTAGGGCCTCCTTCGATCTCAGGGTCGGGCTCTACACCCTTAGGGAGAGAGTTGAAAGGCTACTCGGCAGGGTCGACGTCATATTCGTAGAGGACTACCTCGCAGACGTCTACCACGAGAGGATCAGGGGCGTAGACGTAAACCCCGCCGAGGTCGACGAGGACCTGCTAGTCGTAAACGGCAGGCTTTTAGTCAATAAAGGGCTAGCGCGCCTAGTTAAGGAGAGGGTGAAGGAGAGGAGGTACTTCTCGATGTTTAGCAACGGCGAGCTTGTAGCCGCGTACGTTCCGCGAGGAGAAGCGGGAGAAGCCTGCGAGCTCCTCGCTAAGCGGGAGCTCGACAAGGCTTTAGGAGCACTTAAGCGAGTGGGGACGCGGCTAGAGTACGCAGCGCTCCTCTTCAAGTACCCTTGGGAGCTCGTTAACGCTAACACGGAGGTAATAGCTAGCGACTTCGCCGAGCTCGGTAAGCGGGGATTAGAGGGAGACGTAGACGAGAGGGCCGCCATCTACGGGTCGGACGTGTACGTCGCTAAGGAGGCTAGAGTGGAGGCCTACGCGGTCCTCGACGCTAGGGAAGGCCCAATAGTCATCGACGAGGGAGCGAGGGTGGCGGCGGGGGCCGTTATAGAAGGGCCAGCGTACATAGGCAAGGGAACGATGATCGTAGCTAACGCCCTCGTCAGGGAAGGGTGTAGCATAGGCGAGGTCTGCAGGGTTGGCGGAGAGATCGAGGAGACGATAATCCAGGGCTATAGCAACAAGTACCACGCGGGGTTCATAGGCCACGCCTACGTTGGCGAGTGGGTTAATATAGGCGCTTTAACGACGAATTCCGACTTAAAGGACACCTATGGTACAGTTAAAGTGAACGTAGAAGGCCGCAAGGTTGATACGGGGCTGAGGAAGGTTGGCTGCTTCCTAGGCGACATGGCGAAGACGAGCATTGGGACGTACATATACACGGGGAAGAAGGTTGGCGTAGCTAGCCACCTCCACGGCGTGGTCTACGAGGACGTGCCGAGCTTCACTATATACGCTAAAAGCCTCGGCGGAGGCGCTGTGGAGCTGTACCTCGAGTCGGCGATCGAGATACAGCGGCGCATGATGAGCAGGAGGGGCAAGGTGCTCTCTAAGAGCGAGGAGGAGCTGATACGGAGGTTATTCGAGCTAACGGAGGAGGAGAGAAGGAGAGCTGGCGTAGTTAAGGGTAGGTTTAAGCTATAGCGCCCACTTAGTCGGCGTAAGCTCCGCGCTGGTAACCTCGAACTCGCAGAAGTCGTCGCCGGCGCCGACGCACTTCAGCTCCCTACAGCGCACGCTAACTCCCCAGGCCTTCGAGAAGAAGCCTGCCAGCATGCCCCTAGTGTAGTGACAACTAGGCTCGCCAAGCTCCCTACACGCTAAGGGCTCGAAGCCGTTGATCACCCTGATAAGCGCGTAGGGGGTCGAAGGATCATACCTAACTACCTCAGGGATTCCTAGTCCCATAGCTTGGAGGACCTTCAAGGCGCGTGCGACAACCTCCCTGCTAGATCTGGGCTTAATCCCTAGCCGTGAGGCGAGCATCTCGCCTACTAGCCTACCCTCATGAAATACGAGGGCAGCACCCCCCGTGCCGAACTTCGTATAGAGAGTACAGAGGAGCTTGCTAAACAACTCGGCCGAGAAGAGCACTAGTCTAGTCTTACCCATGTCCGTCGTTGGCGGGAACGCTAGCACGTCTATGAGGAGATCACTTACGCCCTCCGAGCTGACTACAACATCTTTTACGAATCCTAGCTCCTTTAGGCGGGAGACGATTACATCGACCGGGGCCCTAGCCTTAGTGAAGTCTGCGAACATGGTAACGTACCTCATATCCCCCCGACTAGTAAAATTGAGGGATAGTATCCTAACGTTGTAGTCAGCTAGCACCCTAGTTATCGTGGCTAAGACCCCGGGAACTGGCATGATCCTAGCGACTATGGCCAGCTCCAACACCCTCCTCCCAGGCGCGTGGTATGTGCACACAACCTCTTTAGGTATAGTTTTAGGTTCGGCTGTCATTAATTATCGCACCGTAAGCAAGAGTAAGGCTTCCTATTAATGTGTTAGTCCTTTAAAATGTTCCACATAATAGTAAAAAAAGAATTATAAGTTTTACCTTTCATTTATGGCGCTAAGCGCGAGCTAACGCTCATTTCTATAACTTTCTAAGCCGTTACCGCTCCCTGGGTAAGTTCGCCTCCGAGCTAGGCTCCTCAAACGATATGTTTATAAGGTCGGGGGCTTAAGCGCCTGCTCTAGGTGATGTACGTGGACATTGCGCACGTAGCTGTGGCGGAGTGGAGTAGGCTGTTGATAACGATAGCCGTGCTTATAGCGGTCTCTAAGGCGCACGCCTGGGTTCAGAAGAGGGGAGCGTAGCCGGGCGGCCTCTTAAACTCCCTCAGCAGCTTCTTCGGGTCTATTCTCTTAAATTCGAGCCCCTCCTTAGCTAGCATAGCGGCCGCCCCTCTGCTAAGCTTAGGCGCGGCGAGCACGCCCCTAACCTCGCGCCCCAGCTCTCTCCTTAGCGCTTCAACGTACCTTTTAAGCTGAATAACGGCCTCGGCGCCTGCCGTCGTCCTCTTAACCTCGATAACCACCAGGCGTCCCTTTCCGTCAATGCATAGCACGTCCGCGAAGCCCGGCCTAACCTTTCTCTCGACCTCGACTAGCTTTAACCCCTCCTCTAACACGCTCGGGTTAGCGGCTATCGCGTCCCTAAGCTCCTCCTCGCTCCCATACATCTCAAATGTCCCAGCGTCCTCCAGCTTCAGCGCAGCGGCTAGGTACACCTTAGAGATCCTCAGGACCACGAGCTCGCTGGGCCTCCTTCTAGCGACCCTTAACACTAAATGGCCTCCCTCGATGCTCGCGCCAGCTACAGCGCCGGGAGGCTGCCAGTTCACGGGCTCAAAGCCCTTCGGCCTGTGGACGACGAGCGAGCCG
This sequence comes from uncultured Thermofilaceae archaeon, assembly GCA_964489665.1. Lineage (GTDB taxonomy): Archaea > Thermoproteota > Thermoprotei > Thermofilales > Thermofilaceae > CAZAZN01. Next base: position 16,843 of record CAZAZN010000002.1, on the reverse strand, counting down.
TCAGGCTTTAAGATTATCACTCGATCACCCTCGGTCAGCCTCGAGGAGGCTCTGCCATGGTAAAGGACCTCGCACCTAGCGACTAGGAGGAGCACCTTCCCAGCTTCAATGGCCTCCCTAACTACGCTTAGAGCCTCTTCTAGGGTGAGGTTGCGCAGGGCGCTCACCTCCTGATAACGCGTAGGGAAAGCCTATGAGGCTAGCTTTTACTACCTCCCCTCCCTTCTCACTGTTTAGATGATGACAGCATGGCTTTCGGATCCGTGAAGAGGCGGTCAGGTACTGATCCCTCGTTCCCAGTTAGGGAGGTGGGGGCCTTTGGCGGAAGAGAAGACCCTGAAGTCGGTTAAGGCTATTGAGTGCGTTGAGGCAGTAGCGCTTTCCTCAGGTAAGGACGTGGTACACGCTGATAGCAGGGAGCTAGAGGAGGCCGTTAAGGGCGAGTTGAAGGCTAAGAATCTACCCGAGGAGCTTAAGGGCGAGTTCCTGGTGGACTGGGACCTACGCCTCTTAGCTTACAATCTTGGAGAGGGGAAGCTCCTATGGATCAGCTTTAAGCCCCAACCCACCACGGCCCCGTACTGGATAGTCTTTAACCTAAGGAGGAGAGAGGAGCTACTGAAAGAATTAAAGAGGGCGGCAACTTCTAAGGAGAGAAAGGGGGCTAGGCTCCGCGAAATAATCTTAAGGCTCCTTGGAAGGTCTAGGGAGGTGTTAGGCAGTGAGTATAGGCGTGTTTAGCCACGAGTTCTCACTTCCGCGTAGGGTCCTCGTTGAGGACGGCGCCCTAGCGAAGCTCGACGGCGTGTTAAGGGAGCTTGGGTGTAGGCGCATCGCGCTACTAACCGACGAGGTCGTGTACGGAATTGTAGGTAGGGAGATCGAGGAGAGATTGATTGAACAGGACTTAGAGGTTCACACGCTTAAGGTAGGGCCCGCTACTAGGATCGAATTTGAGAGATGTAGAGAGCTCGCGGAGGAAGTTAAGGCGGACGCCGTCGTAGGGCTCGGCGGTGGGCGAGTGATAGACGCAGCTAAGTACGCGTCTTTCTACGCGGGCTCTAAGCTCGTAAGCGCTCCAACTGCAATATCGCACGACGGGGTGGCTAGCCCGACCGTCTCACTTAAAGGTGAGGATGGAAAGCCCATTTCCATCTACACGCATCCACCGCACGCGATTATCGCCGATACGGCGGTTATAGCTAAAGCGCCCCGCAGGCTGCTAGCTAGCGGCTTCGCCGACATCATAGGGAAGCTGACCAGCGTAAGGGACGCCGTCCTAGCGGCTAAGGTTAAGGGCGTTAAGGTTAGCCCCCTAGCGCTCGAGCTCGCCTCAACAGCCGCTAAGATGGCGATCAGGTACGTCGAGAAGATAGCTAGCCTGAGCCCCGAGGGGGTTAAAGCGCTAGCACTAGCGGCGATAGCTAGCGGCATGGCGATGGCGGTAGACCGTAGCTCACGCCCCTGTAGCGGGAGCGAGCACCTATTCAGCCACGCGCTCGACGTAGTGGCCCCAGAGAAAAAGAGCCTACACGGAGAGCAGGTCGGCGTGGGGACGATAATGATGGCTTACCTCCACGGCATAAGCTGGAGAAAAGTGCGTAAGCTACTATCGCTAGTCGGAGCTCCCGTGGATGCGAGGGGCTTAGGGGTTAAGGAGGACCAGATAGTCCAAGCCCTCACCCTAGCGGCTAGGATTAGGAAGAGGTACACGATATTAGGAGAAGAGGGGTTAACCGAGGAGGCCGCTAAACGGCTCGCTGAAGAGACGCACGTTATCTGAGCACTCGTCCCCTCGCTACTCCGCCGGGCTTAAAGCTATTAGCCGCTTTTTATGCCAAAGCTACTCACGTACTCCTCCCCTGATACAGCGAAATGACTGGGCACACGCTACTTGGAGCGAGGTTTAGACAGCTTCTCATAGCCCCAGTATTTAAAGACGCTTAAAGCCTCAACGGGCCCCCTCCTATCGGTGAGAGGCTTGGGCGAGAAGCTTAGAGGAGGTCTATGGGATGAAGTATTGGGGTTACTAGCCGAATTAGGTAGGAGCATCGAGTCTAGGCTCGGCGATGCTGGGATAGCAGTCCTAGTAGTCTTAGCGGCGTGGCTACTGCCATTCGTGGCGAAGATACTGGTCGTCCTATGGGTAGCTAACGCTTACCTAGCTAGGCGTGGAGCGCCGCTAGCTAGAGAGCAGGGCGGAGCTGGGCTTTCAGCCTCCTTAGTGGTAGGCGGGGTCTTAGTCCTCTTAGGGCTAGCATGGCTCCTAGCCGACGTTCTCAAGGTAACTGTACCCTGGCAGGTTGGCCTAATAGCGCTTGGCTTGCTGCTGATAGCAGCGGGCTTACATGGGAGGAGGTGATGGCGTATGGCGGAGGGGCGTAACGGTAACGGGAGGGTGGTCCTTGGACTCCTCCTAGCGGTCGCTGGCGCCGTGTGGCTAGCCGTAGACCTCAAGCTACTCGAGTGGAGGCACTTCCTCCCGACGATGCTCATAGCCTTAGGAGCGATCCTAGTCGTTAAGGGGCTTTTGGAAAGGGGTGGGAGGAGTGGGTGAGGAGAGGGAGGGGCTCGTAACCCTCGGAGCCGTACTGGTCGCTATAGGCCTCCTATGGCTCGTGCTCACGAGGATACCGTGGGACGTCATAGCCCCCTTAAGGCCTTACGCTTTGATAGCCGCTGGCCTAGCGGCGTCGGTGCTCGCCTGGGCTACGGGTAGGGTTGGAGGAAACGCGCGCGTAGCGTGCTCAGCAGCCTCAACCGCTGTCCTAGTAGCTGGCTTCCTCTTCCTAGCCGTAGCCCTCGTCCAACCTCTCTTCACCTTCCCGCTAGCTATAACGCCGTATACCCGCACCGTCGCCGTAAACAAGACGGTTAGCCTCGACGGCGCTAGGCACGTTACCCTACTAATTAAGGTGCCTAACGGAGACGTCAGCATATCCAGAGGGGGCGTAGGCGCGGTCTTGATCTCGATGAACGTTAAGGTGTTCGCGGCATCCTCCGAAAAGCTGGAGGAAATCGCTAAGCCGTGCGTCGACGTGCGTAGGGAGGGCGACCGGCTCATAATAACCGTCTACAAGCCTAAGATCGCTGGCATAGCGTGGTACGTCGTCGACCTTAAGGTTCTCGTACCCGAGGGCGTTGACGCTCAGGCTACTGTGGACCTAGGGAACGGTGATGTCGACGTTGACGGTAACTACAACAAGCTCTCGATAGACGTGGGGAATGGGAGGGTAACGCTGTGCGTTAACGCCTCGAAGCTAACCGTGGACGTCGGGAACGGCATCGTGGAGGGGGAGGTGTCGGCGGCGTCAGCCGCTCTAGACGTGGGGCACGGCGAGGTGTCCATTAGGGTGCCTGGGAGGGTGAGCGGCAGCTTCGACGTCGACGTTAGCGTGGGGTCAATCGAGGTTAAGGTAGGGGGTAAGGCTGGCTACTACATCGAGGCGTCAACGTCCATTGGAAGCGCGAGCGTTGACGTAAGGGGCGTAAGCGAGCACGGGCGTAAGGTTAAGGTAGCTACGCCGGGGTATGAGGAAGCGGGCATTAAGGTTAGGCTTAGGCTTGACGTCGATGTAGGGTCGATAGAGGTAGAGGAGGGTTAGCCCTTGATAGGCAGCGAGATCGACGTAATATTCGACGCGCTCAGCCACAAGACTAGGCGAGAGATAATAAGGATCTTAGGGTCTAGAGGCGCAGCATCCTACAGCGACCTGCTCAGGGAGCTTAAGCTCGAGACCGGCGTCCTGAACTACCACCTCTCTAAACTAGAGGGGCTCGTGGAGAAGGTGGCTGGGGGTAGCTACCGCCTCACCAGCACTGGCTACAAGGCCTACAAAGTGCTACTCTACGCCGAAGGAGGACTCGAGCTCTCATCTCAGAGTAAAAGTCCTTTATATTACCTCTCAGTGATCTACGTTAACCCTCACAAGGCGTTCGCGGGCGACGAGTACGCAGCCGTGGCGTCCGCTATCCTAGCTATCCTCCACTTGCTCCTGCTGACCGCGTATACGGGCGACCTCCTCGACACGGCGGTGTTAATGGCTACCCCTCTAGCCACCTCCATAGCCATCGCCTACCTGCTGTACGGCAGGAGGGGGGATGCGTTAAGGAAAGGGTTCTTCAACTACGGGTTTTCACTAGCCCCCTTAATCGCCTACCCGCCGCTCGCCCTGGTCCTAACGTTATTAGCCCCTCACAGGGTCTTAGAGCTCAGGACAGCGCTCTCAGTGGTCGTAACGGTGCTTTACCTGCTTTACAACATACTGTACGCTAAGCACTCCTACGGGCTCGACACGAGCCAGTCGATAGTCGTAGCTATAGCGACGCTGTTAGCGCTTAAGTACGCGGTCCAGGTCCTAGGCCCGTTCGAGTACCCCTCGCTACTGCTCCCCTAAGACTAGCTCCAGGTAGGATTGTTTTATGGGCTCCTCCTCGATGCCCAGCTCCCTGGCTAGCGCTAGCACCTTCTCCTCAGCTTCCTCTAGGCTACTAGCTCCCTCCTTAAGCTCTATCTCGACGAAATCGCCTAGGCCTTCAACGCTATCCAGCGTCACCTCGAAGGGACCAACCCTGTATACCTCCCTAACCTTCTTTACGACAGCTACCCTCCTAAACCCCAGCCTCTCCAGTAGCTCCTTAGCCCTCTTAGCGTCGCTAACCCTCAGCGTTATCTCCTCCCTAGCCTTAAGCCTGCCGGGGAGGCGGGGCCCCTTATATGTTACCTCTGCCTTAGCTCCCTCCCTTACCCTAAGCGCCTCATCCCTCTCCTTGAAGCTCCTGCACGGGTGCTCGTAGTAGGTGTCTTCCTCAATTCTAACGCCGAGCCTTTCGCCTAGGCGGACGAGCCTCTCCTTAACGCGGTTAACGTCCTTGACCCTGAACTTAGCCTCGTACTCTATCATTCGGAAAAGTAGAGCTCATAACCCCCGTTATATCATCATTGTATCGCGTGAGGGGGCTTGCGACCTCAAATAGAATCTAGGCTAGAGGATGAGGCCCGGAGAGCGCTTAAGGATCGTAAGGGGCTTAGGAGGCCTAAGACCGAGGATATATTCAGGAGGATCGGATACGTAGTGCCCCGAGATCTCAGGATCGTGAACTTCCACAAGCGCCCTGTCGCCTCCTTTAACCCAGGCGCGCTCCTCGTGGGCCGAGAGCTGTGGGTATTCCCCCGCCTAATCTTCGACTACTACAGCTATACGTCTAGTGTAGGCTTCTTCAAGCTAAACGTAGAAGAGGTGCTAGCGGGTGAGTGGGAGAAGCCCCTGGAGACAAGGGTCGTGCTCTGGCCCCGCATGCTCTGGGAGTTTAAGGGGTGCGAGGACCCCAGAGCCGCTGCATTTGGAGACGAAATACTCCTCCTGTACACCGGGCTGGGCTACGCGCGTAGGGAGGATATTGACAGGAGGGTTAGCTGGGTTCAGGGACTTGCCCGCCTCAATAGGAGCCTCGCCGTTAAGGAGCGGCGGTTTATGAGCATTAGGAGCGGCGAGGAGAGGGTGACGCCGCGGATGAAGGATTGCGCCCTCATCGACGTCAAGGGGAGGGGGGCTACGATGCTGTGTAGGCCCACGATCTCGGGGATAGAGGTCTGCTGGAGCGGTGTGGCGGACCTGGAGAACGGGTCGCTAAGCGCTAGCTCCATGAGACCCGTGCTCGTGTTCGAGGAGTGGGAGCTTAAGATGGGGTGGTCCACGAACGTCGTTAAGCTCTCTAAGGACGAGTACATAGTCGGCTGGCACGGCGTGCTAGCCGAGGACTACTCCTACCGCGAGGGGCTAGCCGTCGTCAACAGGGAGGGTGAGCTGTTAGGCGTTAGTGACTACCTCCTAGCCCCTAGGGGGGTCGTGGAGGAGTACGGAGATAGGCCGCTCGTGATCTTCGGCTGCGGGCTTGTCAAGTATAAGGACCAGCTAATATGGGTTGGAGGCGTAGCTGACTGCGGCATCGGTATCTTCTCGACGAGCGTCGATGAGGCGCTGGAGAGGATAAGGTAGGTTAAGGGCTAATGTACTACCTGCGCCGCTTCGACCCCTGGCGTAGCCCGCTCTGCACGTGCCCCCCTAAGTACTCGCTAAGCCCCTACACCGGCTGTAGCCACATGTGCCTTTACTGCTACGCTACCGCCTACATAGGCGTTAAGAAGAGTAGGCCGAAGAGGGACTTGCTCGTAAAGCTCGAGAGGGACCTCAGGAGGGCGGATCCAAGCCTCCCGGTGAGCATGAGCAATAGCAGCGACCCCTACCCGCCAGAGGAGGCTAGCGAGGGGCTTACGAGAAGGGTCCTGAAGCTCCTCCTCTCCAGGGGGTTTAAGGTTATACTAGTCACCAAGTCCGACCTCGTCATTAGGGACCTAGACCTTCTCGTAGGCTCCCCGGTAACAGTTAGCGTAACGGTAACTACCCTCGACGACTCCCTAGCGGCCAGGATGGAGCCGGGGGCTCCGCCGCCCTCTAAGAGGCTAAGCGCGATCCAGAGGCTCTCCGAGGAGGGAGTCCCGGTGTCGGTGAGGATAGACCCCGTAGTGCCGGGGCTTAACGACGACTCGGAGGACCTTAGGGAGCTGGTAAGGGAAGTTCGAGATTCGGGAGCGCTCCACGTCGTAACCTCGAGCTACAAGGCTAGGCCCGATAACCTGTCGAGAATGTGCCGCGCCTTCCCGGATAGGGCGGAGCTCTGGAGGGAGCTCTATAAGAAGAGGGGACGCTGGACTAGAGGCTACTGGTACCTACCGCTGGGGTTAAGGGCTAGGATGCTGAAGCCCATAGTCGAAGAAGCTAGGAGGCTGGGCTTGACCTACGCGACGTGCAGGGAGGGGTTAACGGACCCTCGATTCTTTAACGCGCCCTCGTGTGACGGAACTCACCTTATCCCAGATGTTAGGCGCTAGCCCCCTCCTGCCAGGGCTTCTCTCCGCTCCTCTCCCTAACCTTCTCAGCGGTGACGTAGACTAGGTAGGCGTAGGCCCCTAGGACTAGGAGACCTAGCCCTACTAGCGACGTCGCTACCTGCGCTACCACGATAACGCTTAGCACTCCGTAATTGGTCGAGCTAAACCTAATCTCCAAGCGCCCATCGATCCACGCCTTCTCCCCGAAGGCCGTTAGCGAGGCGCTTCTAGGCTCTCCTAGGAGCAGCTTAGAGCCCCTCTCAACGCCCTCGCCCGACGCATAGATGGTGACCTCTCCTACAGGCTCCCCGCTAGCTCCTCTAAACGTTAGCAGCAGGGTTACAGGTCTCGCCGCCTTAAAGCTAACCTCGTAGAAGACCCTGCGCGATGCGCCCTCGGGTATATTTAGGACTACCTCATCCCCCGGCGTTAGGCTAAACCTCTTAGAAACCGAGAAGCGGGGCGACGTGTAATAGCTCCCGTAAAGCCCTAGAAGGAAGGAAGCGAGAAGGAGAAGGACGCTAAACAAGAAGATGTAGACGTGTACGGGCTTTTTAGCCAGCATATAGCCAGCACTTAACCCAGTGGCCGGGGCTGACCTCTACCTCGGGCGGCTCCTCCCTCCTACACTTATCCGTAGCGTAGGGGCACCTTGGGTGGAACCTGCAGCCAGGCGGCGGGTTTATCAAGCTAGGCGGCTCGCCCGGCGGCACCTCCCTAAACCTCTTCCTGTTCTCGGGGTCGGGCTCGGGTATAGCCGCTAGCAGCGCCCTAGTGTACGGGTGTAGCGGATTGTGAAGCAACTCCTTCGTTGGAGCTTTTTCGACCATGTGGCCAGCGTACATTATGAATATCTTCTCGGAGAAGTACCGGGTAGTCGCTAGGTCGTGCGTAATATAGACGAAGCTTATGTTGAACTTCTCCTGCAGCTCCCTGAGCAGCGTCAGTATCTCGACCCTCACGGAGGCGTCGAGCATCGAGACCGGCTCGTCGGCTATTACGAGCTTAGGCCTTAGGATCAGCGCTCGCGCGATCGCAACTCTCTGCATCTGCCCCCCGCTGAGCATGTGCGGGTACTTTACGGCGAAGTCCTCGACGGGGGTTAGCCTAACCTCCTCTAGGGCCTTGAAGATCATCTCTCTCCTCTCCTCCTTGCTCTTAATCCCGTGTATGATTAAGGGCTCCTCTAGGATCCTGTAGATCGTGAAGTGCGGCGGTAGGGCGCCGTAAGGATCCTGCTGTATGAGCCCCGTCTCCCGCTTGTACCACAGCAGCTCCTTCGATCGGAGATGCGTTACATCCTTGCCGTCGAACAGTATCCTCCCGTCCGTAGGCTCGTAGAGCCTTAGTATGGTCTTTCCGAGCGTAGTCTTACCGCTCCCGGACTCGCCGACGAGGGATACAGCCTCACCCCTAGCTAAGTCGAATGTGACGCCGTCGACGGCTCTCACGTACAGCGGTGGGCCGAAGACCCACTTCCTTATCTTGAACCACTTCCTAAGCTTCTCAACCCTAAGCAGGACCTCCCCCACAGCTTCTCACCCGTATAGCCAGCACTTAACCATGTGCCCCTCCCCTAGGTCCACGATCGGGGGCTCCTCCCTCCTACACTTATCCGTAGCGTAGGGGCACCTTGGGTGGAACCTGC
>CAZAZN010000002.1:0-8203 GCA_964489665.1 uncultured Thermofilaceae archaeon | reverse complement strand
GGCTCCTCCCTCCTACACTTATCCGTAGCGTAGGGGCACCTTGGGTGGAACCTGCAGCCAGGCGGCGGGTTTATCAAGCTAGGCGGCGTGCCGGGTATGAAGTCCAGCTTCTTATCCGTCCTCAGCGTCGGCACGCTAGCCATGAGCTTCTGGGCGTACGGGTGGTTCGGGTTGGTGTAGAAGGTCTCAGCGCTCGCTATCTCAACGATCTGGCCAGCGTACATCACCGCCACCTTATCGGCTAGCTCGCTAGCGAGGGCGATGTCGTGCGTGATGAATATGTAGCTTAGGTTGAACTCTCCCTTAAGCCTCTTCAGCAGGTTCATTATGTTAGCCTGCGTTATCACGTCCAGCGCCGACGTAGGCTCGTCCAGTATCACAACCTTAGGCCTAGTCACGAGGGCCATGGCTATGACCACTCTCTGCTTCATCCCTCCGCTGAGCTCAAACGGATAACGATCGGCGAAAGCCTCGTGTATTCCAACGAGCTTTAAGGTCTCCTTAGCCCTAGCTAGCGCGGACTCCTTGTCCATGCCGTAGTGTATCATTAAGGGCTCGGCAACCTGGTAGCCGACCTTAAGCACCGGGTTCAGTGAGTTCTGGGCGCCCTGGAACACCATGGAGATCTTCCTCCACCTAACCTCCTTCCTAAACCTCTCGTCGTCAAGCTCCATTAGGTTCACGCCATCCATCAGGACCTTGCCGTCGTACGTGTGGACGTTCCTCGGGAGCAGCCTGATGATGGCCCTAGCCATGGAGCTCTTACCGCAGCCAGACTCCCCGACAACCGCCAGCGTCTCCCCAATCTCGAGGTCGAAGCTAACCTTATCGACTGCCTTTACGACACCCCTCCTAGTCCTGTAGTAGAGCCTTAGATCCCTAACCTCCAGCAAGGGCATACCCACCACCTCTACAGCTCCTTAAGCCTGGGGTTGACTATCTTGTCGAGGGCGAAGCCGAGGAACGAGAAGGCCAGCGCGGTTAATATCAGCATTATGGAGGGCTCTATAACCCAGTAGAAGTAGCCCTTGTACAGCGCTCCCTCGGAGAACGCGTCGTTAATTATCTTACCCCAGGTTGGCACGTTGGGGTCTCCTATCCCGAGGAAGGAGAGGGCAGCCTCTAGGAACACGTAACTCGGCACGGCGCTTATGAGGCCTGGGACGACGAGGGGTAGCACCCTAGGTATGATGTAGAGGAAGATTATCCTTTTCCCGCTAGCGCCGTAGGCGAGCGCGGCCTCGATGAACGGGTAGTTCTTTATCTGCATGACGAGGGCCCTCATTGTCTTAACGCCGGGGCCGAATATGCTGAGCACGATGACCACCACCAGCAGGGTCCAGATGTCTATCTTATAGAACATGGAGACCATGATCAGGATAGGCAGGAACGGTAGGATCATGTAGACCTCCGTTATCCTCTGGAGGAGCGAGTCGACCTTGCCCCCATACCAGCCGCTAATAGCCGCTATGACTAGCTGAGCTAAGGTCGTTACTAGGGACGCGGTGAGGCCGAACGCGAGCGCTATAGGAGTGCCCCAGAGCAACGCTATGGAGAGAGGCCTCCTAAGGTGGTCAGTGCCCGTGAAGCCGTGTACCTTCCCGTACACCACTAAGTCCGCGTCCAGGTCGTCGCCCTCGCTAGCTAGCGTGGCCTCCAGCCTCATCTTGTACTTACCCTTAAGCACCTCTAGCTTCCCGGTGTAGGCTAGGAACAGCGCCCTCTCGACCGTGATAGCGAAGCTGGGCTTACCCCTAAGCCTTTCCTTGATTATGAAAGTCTCGAGCCTTGTCTCCAGCTTAAAGTCGTTGCTAATGTAGTACTTGTCGTCGGGGCTCCTCAGGGTGTAGTTGGCTAGGAAGAACTCCTCTCCGTCCGGCCTCAGCCAGTAGACCTTAACCACGGGCGGCTCGCCGCCGTACTTAGCGCTGAAGAAGAGGGTTATCTCGCTCGGGAAGTCGTCGTACGAGTAATCGAAGGAGTACTCTATAACTACCCTCCGACCCTCCTTAACCTTGCTAGCCTCCCCCTTAGCCGAGGAGAGGATTATAGTCCTAGGAAGCTTCTTGCCGACGAACAGCTCTATCCAGACCGGGGCGGCATTCCTCGGGTTCTTAAGCCATGTCATCTCGCCAGCCCTCCACAGCCTAACGGCCTCGTCGTACGGTATCGCGACCACTGCGTACACCGAGATCCCTATGAGTAGGAGGAGCAGCGCGATCGCCAGTATCCCAGTCTTATAGCTAAACAGCTCCTTAACTATCGCCTTAAACCCGAACTCCGCGGCTACCGGGTACGCGCTCATACCACCACCCCTTCAGCCGCGCCAGCCCTAATCCTCGGGTCTAGGATGCCGTAGAGCAGGTCCAGTATGAAGACGGTGGCCGCGAGCAGGTAGGCGTAGATGACGGTTATGCCAACTATCACCGGGACGTCGAAGTAGCCTATAGCCTCGTAGGTCACTAGGCCTAAGCCGGGCCAGTTGAAGACGGTCTCGGTTATTATCGCGCCGCCCCAGGACGCTATCAGGTTTAAGGCAAGGTTCGTGATAATCGGAGGCAGGGCTGGCCTCAGTATGTACTTGAACTCTACCATCCTAGGCGGTAGGCCCTTCGCCACGGCGGCCTCCACGTAGTCCTCGGTGGAGAATATGAGGAAGAACGTCCTGCTACTGTAGACGCCTAGGAAGAAGCCCGATATTATCCACGAGGATAGGGGCAGTATCATGTGCTTAAGGACGCTTAGGGCGTACAGGACCGGGTCCCTCGGCGGCGGGACGTCTACTAGCCCTCCATAGGGCAGTACGTGGAGCCAGGAGGCGAAGATTAGTATGAGGAATATCCCGTAGAACCAGCCGGGGATCACGGAGGTCGGCGCTAGGTAGACGAAGAGCTTGTCAAGGAAGCTGCCGTAGTTCCTAGAGAGGTATAGGCCTAGGAACAAGTGGATAAAGAAGTTGATTACAACCGCCGTGGTGAACAGCATGACGGTCTGCGGAAGCCTTTCCAAGATGATTACCCTAACCTGTGAGGAGCCGCTATCGCTCGTCATGTACATCGCCCTGCCCAGGTTTAAGCTGAGGGCGTCATAGAGGTACCAGAAGCTCCTTATCAGGAAGGGCTGGTCGAGCCCCCTCCTCCTGATCTCCGCCTGGTACCTCGCCTCTATGAGCTTGTTAAGCTCAGACTCGGGGAGGCTCCTATAAGCGGGATTAGCCCTAAGCTTCATCGCAATCTCCAGCCTAATCTCCGACTTCACGATCTCGTCGACGTAGCCGCCCATGTTGGCGATGAGTATCGTCATATAAACAGCGATGACGACCGTTAGGTACAGCACTAAGGCCCTCTTTAGCAGGTACTTAACCATCCTTACATTAACCATTGAGGGCACCTGCCCCGCAACGCTCTAGGGTGCTAGAGAGCCAGACTATTTAAAATTTTTCCAGGCCTCCCACTACCTCGACAATCTATTGTTAAGCTTTACGGTGCTAAAGCGCGAAAGATCGAAAGAAGTATAAATAATAAGCTAAAAAATTTTTAAGAGGGTTAGGCGCTAGGCGACTCTCCGCCCTCCGACGGGGCAGCGGCGGCAGGAGCGGCGGCCTTCTTCTTCCTCTTTCTGATGAAGAATAGCGCGGCAGCTACGGCGATGATCACCACGATTACCGCGATGATTATTACCGTCGTGGTGGCGATCGGTGCAGCGGGCTTAGCTAGGTACTTAGCGGCGTTCTTAGCGGTGCAGGTGTGGCCGGTGATGTCCACGTGCTCTAGGAAGTAGGGGCCGTCTCCAACCCAGAAGTGGCCGTACTTCTCGTGCCACTTCCTCAGGTTAGCGAACCTCTTCTTAGCGTCGTCAGCGCTGATGTACTTGCCTAGGAACTCCTTGAACGGTATGTAGCCCTCCTTCTCGGCCCTTTTCACGATGTCGGCCAGTATGCTGATGCTCGGGCCGCCTAGGTAGTTCATCCACTCAACGCCCTTAGCCTTAGCCTTGCCGGAGCTGAAGGCGAGCTTGCCCTCCTCCTCGGCGATAATGCCTATCGTGTAGACGTGCCACGGTATGGCCGGCCAGTCAATTGCCCAGTCAGCCATGATCTCGGCGTCGAGGGCGGTATAGTTAATGTAGTACTCGATGATTAGCGGGTGCTCGCTAACTATCCTCCAGGCGACAAAGTTCTGCCTCCATACCTTGAAGTCCTCAACAGCAGCCTCATCGTAGAGCGGGCTAGACTCGTCAGCCCTCTCGAAGATTAGTATAAACGGCAGTATCCAGTCGGCTAGGCTCATAACCGAGCCGTCGTGGTAGCGGTGCTTGCCTATCACGTCGCCGAACTCTGCCACGACCTTAGCGACCGCGGCTTTGACGCCAGCCTCGCCCGCGGTTACCATCTTCTTCTTCTTAGCGTCCCAGGCGTACCAGGCGTCTGGAGGCACCTCTACCTTGTCGACTACCTTGAACTCGAACCAGTCCTTAGTCTCGGGGTTCCTGAAGGTTAGCGTGCCCTTAGCTACCTCCATCTTGACCTTCTTAACCATGATCGGTATAGGCAGACCGGTCTTCGGGTGTGTTACGAAGTCGGCGTGCATGGTAGCCCACTGGACCATGGTGTCGTATATCCAGTCGCTGCCAGCGACCGGATTCCAGGGGTCTACGAAGACCTCGGCGCTAGCGATCCTCATGGTGCCGCCCTCCTTGCCTTCAAACCTCAGCGTGTACGGCCAGATCGGCGTAGCGTAGCCGGCGGCGTAGTCTGCCATGGCGAATACCTCCTTCCTCCTAACCCACGCGGCGTTCTGGTCGACGAGCCAGACCCTCACCGAGTCCTTCATTGCGAGCTTGAAGGCCTTTCTCATTAGCTCGGCCCTCTCCTCCATAGTCTTAAACTGCTTCTCAGCCAGCTTCCTAGCGACCTCGAAGAACTCGGGAGCTGGCTTGTACGCCTGCCATAGCGGTATGGGCAGGCCGATCGGGGTGTAGAAGAAGGCGAAGTTGTCGGCATCGTCCCTCGTTACAGCGGTGGTAATCCAGCCGCCCGTGTACATGTGCCACTTGCCCTCAGCGGGGTCGCCCCTTATCCACAGGGCAGCGGCCTCCTTGCTGGTCTTGTACATCCTCTCAACTGTGAAGCCGAGCTTCTCGAGCTGGCTGGCGACGTAGTCGCCTATGGCCTTCCTCTGGTCCTCGACCCTAATGATGAACTTGATGACTACGGGCTTGCCCTTATAGTACCACTTGCCGTCCTTGAACTCGGCACCCATCTTCTTCATCTCCTCGAATATTATCTTCTTGCCCTTCTCGAAGTCGTACTTGTACTCCTCCTCTATCTCCTTAATTACATCCTTGAACCTCTCGTACTCCGGGAAGCCGTGGCATATGGGCACGAACTTCGGCGTGGCTAGACCGCCCATTATCTCGTCGACGATGTACTTCCTATCGACGATGTAGTTCATAGCCTCCCTAATCCTCGGGTTGCTGAACGGGTTAAGCTCGCCGGTCTTCGGGAACTCGGGGCCTACCGGGTTGAAGGTTAGCTCGAAGTACAGGCCGTAGGAGAAGTCGTAGGTTAGCTCGGGGGACTCCTTGATCTTCTTGAATAGGGTTGGGTCGCCGATGTCTATGAAGTAGATGTGGATATCGCCCTTAATCATCATGTCGACTGCCTTAGCCCTGTCCTTCTCGCTGATGAATACGACCTCGTCGAGCCAGCCCTCCTTCTTGATCTTAAGCTCCTCAGCGCCTAGCGTCAGCGGGAGGTAGGCTAGTACTAGAATAGCGATAATAGCTAGGGCTAGGCATCTCGCCTTCATCTTAACACCCTCTTCAAGGGGGTTGAGTCCCTATAGCATATTTATAAACTTTCTTCCACTAACCAAGGAAAGAACCTAAACGGTTTAAACTCTCATCTATAGTACACAGTAAACTTTATTTAAGCCGAAGTCCCCCTACCCCCTCTCCCTTAGTGAAGAAGCTAAAGCCGCGACTACTACTAGAGCCTGAAGCCTTAATAGATCGTACCTCCCGGTAACAGTTAACACGCCCCTCCTCCTCAAATCCGCTACCGCCTTACCGAGCTCCCCCTCGCTAACGCCCAGCTTCTCGGCAGCCTCCTTAAACGTGGTGGAATACGCGAGAGCCTTAAGCACCGCTAGGTCCTCGCCCCTAACCAGATCCAGTCTAGTAGATAATAATACGGTTAGTAATCTACACATAGCCGCCTCAACCACCTTGTACAGCTCCTCGGGGCGTGTAAACGCTAAGTAGTCGTCCATCACGAGGACTTCGACCCCTAACGCCCTAGCCGCCTTCTCCGAGGACTCGTCCGAGAAACCCCTACAGACTATGAGCGGCTTAGCGTTAAGTAGGGCCGCGTTAGCGTAAGCCTGCCTGACGTCGCTCACCGAAATTTTCCCAGACTTAACCTCGACGGCGTATAGCTCGCCGCCCCTAGTAGCTATGATGTCCACCTCCGCCACCTCAACTCCTTCAATGAGAACTCTCTTCCTACGCTCACGAACCTCAAAGCCCAGGTCCTCAAGCAGGTGAACTGCTAAGTCCTCTACGGCAATCCCCCTAGCGTTAGGCTTCAAGCCTAACCCCCTAAGCTACCGGCACCCGACGCTAATGAGCTCGTTTTTCTAAATAAACATGCTAGAGTAATAGACGCGGTTAATTGACCTCGTCGAAACTTTTAGTATTTCGCGCAATGCTTAATTATGTAACCAGCGGATAGAGTAATCGCCGGGCGCCGGTAGAGACGCCCCGTAGATAGGCGCTCCGGCAGCGACCTCGAACCTCCTCGGCGGGGCGGTTAGCCGCTCCGTCGATGAGGACGAGGCGCTACCGGCGTGCCTACTACGAGGCGACCTCTGCCGGCGCCCGGCACTTTTCATTTGGGTCACCGGTCCTAGGCTATCTACTCTTTATCACTAGCGAGTATATGGCGTGAGCTAGCAGGAACGTTGATATGAATACTATGGATACGTAGGCTACTGAGAAGATGAAGGAGTAGTACGCTATGGCATGGGCGATCTCCCTTGCTTCAGCCCCCTTCTCTAAGAGCATCAGCGATAGGAGGGGGGTCTTAACGATGTAGGCGTCGATTATGGTAACCATAGCATAGCCTAGCGCGCCGAGCGCGAAACCTAGGCATGCCTCTTTAACATCTCCTTCGACGTGCCGGGGGGCGTATGAGAGCGTCCTCTTAGTCACGATAAACGCTAGTAAGTAGGCGAAGGCTATGGCGAGCTTAGGCGCCGCGTATGCGTGGAGGACGGCTTCCGTCAAGGCTCCCACCACCTTGAAAAGTGCTGGGGCCGATTTTATTGCCTGCCGCTCCCTGCTCGGTAATTTGACGAACTATAACGGGAGTCTACCGTTACTATTACATCATTTTTCATTATATTTCGTATGTCGTATGGATAAGTTTATAAAGATAGCCGGTTTAGGGAGCACGCCATGCCGCTGCATCCAAGCGTTAAGAGCCTCGAGGAGATGGCTAGGAGCGATGGCTTTGTCGATAAGCTGAGGGGTTGGCTCTCTAAGTCGTATAGGTGGGTGAGGGGGGAAAAGTACAGGAGGGTTGTTAAGGTTCAGGCTATGATACTCAGTGCCATCCGCGAGTTCCTAAATAAGCGCGGTTTCGTCGAGGTTCTGCCGCCGATTATAGGTCCTGCAACGGATCCGGGGATTAGGGGGGCTAGGCAAGTATCCTTCGACTTCTACGGGCACAGGTATAAGGTGATGAGTAGCGCGATACTGTATAAGCAGATGATGGCTACCGCACTTGGCAAGATATACTTTATTTCGCCTAATGTTAGGCTTGAGCCGCTAGACTCCGTGTACACAGGTAGGCACCTAGTCGAGTTCTTCCAGGTTGACGTGGAGGTAGCTAGGGCGAGCTACCTGGACGCGATGAAGCTAGCTGAAGAGCTGTTGAGCTACGTGATAAGGAGAGTGAGGGAGGAGCACCCAGAGGTCCCCGAGTACTTCGGCCGCGAGCTTAGGGTCCCGACCCCGCCCTTCAGGAAGTACGACTATAAGCTAATCGTCGAGTTTCTGAGCAAGCAGGGCTATAGGGTGAGGTACGGGGAGGAGATCCCATGGAATGCGGAGCAGGCGCTATCAGCGATGCACGAGGAGCCGTTTTTCATCTACGACTACCCTAGGGGTTCTAGGGGGTTTTACGACCGCGAGGACCCGG
>CAZAZN010000001.1:0-72827 GCA_964489665.1 uncultured Thermofilaceae archaeon | reverse complement strand
ACTACAGGTACGAGATGACCGATACCGTAGACCTAGTAGTCGTCGGCGCCTTCTATGGCAGAGGTAAGAGGGCTGGCACCTACGGAGCGCTGCTAATGGCTGCTTACTCGCCTGAGGAGGACGTCTTCAAGACGGTGTGCAAGGTTGGTAGCGGGTTTACGGACGAAGACCTGGCCAAGCTCCCCGGCATGTTAGAGCCCTATAAGATACCGCACAAGCATCCTAGGGTGATGTCGAAGATGGAGGCCGACGTATGGTTCGTACCAGCGATAGTCCTCGAGATAATAGGCGCGGAGATAACGCTAAGCCCTCTGCACACCTGCGCCCTAGGCAAGATTCAGGAGGGAGTTGGGCTAGCGATACGATTCCCGAGGTTTACCGGTAGGTACAGGTTCGATAAGAAGCCTGAGCAAGCGACTACGGAGCAGGAGCTTATAGAGATGTATAGGAGGCAAAGGAAGACTAGGGCTTAGCCCCTCTCCCTCTCATACATCCTATTAAGGGTCCACCTAATAGCGCCCCTCAAATCGTTAAGCCTCTGCCTATCGCCGTAATTATAAACCCTTATCTCCTTTAGATAGCCCTCTTCGTCCTTAACTATCTCGTAGGAAAACGCCTCCTTCTCGAGAATCTCGCCCCTCGCGACCCGCTCCTCGTCCCTTCGCCTAGCTCCTTCAAGAATCCTATTAACTAGAAACGCTTGGAACGGCGGAGTGCTACAGTTAAGCTTAACTAATGGTTTAACCACGAAGCCTCTCTCGAATACCTCCATCCTAGCTAAAGCCTCCCCCGTCCTCGCCGTAAGCGTTATCTCCATAATCGACCTACCCATGTCCATAACCCTGGCCCTTTCCTTCGCTAGAGCAGCGGCTGGCACGAAGCTCCTCTTCGAAAGCGCCTCGTCTACGAGCGAAAGCAGCGTCCTTACGTAGTTAACCTCCTCCTCTAGTTCCTTCAATTTCTTCTCGAGATAGGCCTTCAATTCTGCAAGCCGCTTAACCTCCTCTTCCAAGTTCAGCACCGACCAATACATCGCTTAGCCCGTTACTAAAAGGCGTTTCGAGACGACCTTGAGGAAGGCTATTTACCTAGGCGAGCCTATACCTAAGGGGGAAGGGATTGAAAGAGTACTCCGTAGTCTGCTACGGTAACGCGAACGTAGACATCACCTACTACGTGCCTAGGATACCTAAGGCTGAGGAGGAGGTCGAGACTGAAACCGTGGAGGTATTTCCAGGAGGCTCGGCTTCTAACGTAGCGGTTGCGGTCGCTAAGCTAGGGCTTAAGGCTCGGATAGTATGCTGCATAGGTAACGACGAGTGGGGCAACTTCATCTTGAGAAACTTCGCCAGTAAGGGGGTAGACACTAGCTACGTGATACGGGCCGATAAGCCAACTGGAAGGGTTATAATCCTGGTTGAGAGGGGTACTGGTGCGCGCGCAATGGTGGCGCTAAGGGGGGCTAATCTGGAGCTTACTAGCGCTAGGGTCCACGCCGAGCAGATGAAGGGCTTAGATCACGTTCATGTAAGCGGTGGACGGCTAGATATGGCCGAAGCGGCGCTGAGGTTAGGCAAGGAGCTAGGTCTCTCAACCTCGTACGATCCCGGAAGCGTAGCCGTCAAGTACGGCTACTCTAAGCTAGCGGGAGTGTTAAAGTACGTAGATGTCCTCCTGGTTAATAAGAGGGAGGCGAGCGCCCTAGCTGAAACGGGCGCTGGAAGCTCTCTAGAGAACTTAACCTGCAAGGTAGTAGTAGTTAAGATGGGAGAGGAGGGATCTAAGGCTATCATGGGAGGTGAGGAGGTATACGCTCAGGCTTTTAAGCTAAGGCAAGTAGTCGACACGACAGGTGCTGGGGACGTATTTGACGCCGGTTTTATCCTCGGTTTCCTGAAGGGGCTAGAGCTAAACGAATGTTTAACGCTAGCTAATGCGGCGGCGGCGCTTAAGATAGAGAGAAGGGGGGCTCAATCGGCTCCCACGCTCGAGGAGGTTAAGCGCTTCCTAGCTAGTAGGGGTAAGGAGCGCCTAGCTAACTCGCTCTAGCGTATAGAACTGTTTTTCTCGGGCTAATGCTTTATATCCTTGTGTGTGGTAAGTGCTCCTGCCGGGCTCCGGTGGATTAGGTATGTCTTCAAAGCCCGTATTGTGCACACCTTTATGCCCCTTCAGGGCGTTCTACTGCGCTAAGAAGGCTCTCGTTATCAGGAGGCGTGGTAGGGATTTAGAGGCATTCTGCCGCTGGACGGGAGATGCCTGTATAGGCCCGAAGTGCGCTTTTGCGATATGCACGCGCCACGCGCTTCAGCCCGATGGTACGTGCGGCCTATTGACCTTTAAAAAGAGGTCTAGGTTGCCTTCAATCGAGGAGGAGGCGGCTAAGATCGAGCGTGAGATGGTTAAGATCAAGGATAAGTTAAAGAAGCTAGGCGTTGGGCTAGAGGATCTCGACTAATTTAATTATCGCAGAAGAAGTAGCTACGTAAAGAGGTGGTAGCATTGAAGATACTCGCGATCCACGCCGAAGAATTCGAGTACGAAGCTCGGCAAAGAGCTCCGGGTTTTTCCGAGGAAGTGCCCGAGGAGAAGAGGCGAGGCTCGCTAAGGAACGGCTTAGTGTGCTTTATTACAGTAGAGAAGTGCGATGAGGCCAACGAGGCTAAAGCCGCGCTAAAAGCCGCTGACGATCTAGTGGAACTCGCTGAGAGGCTAGGCGTAGATAAGGTCCTGCTCTACCCCTACGCGCACCTGTCGGACGAGCTAGCGAAGCCCGAGTCAGCGATTCGCGTACTAGACATGCTGGCTAGAGAGTTGTCTAGCAGAGGGCTCAAGGTCGAGAGAGCGCCCTTCGGCTGGTATAAGAGGTTCTACATAAAGTGCCTTGGCCATCCCCTAGCCGAGAGCTTAAGGGTCATTAGACCCGTTGAGGCTAAAAGAGCATACCCCGACTACGCAGTGCTCATGCCTAGCGGGGAGGTCGTCGCCATCGAGGAGCTGAAGCTTGACCAACTACCTAAGGATTTCAGGATCCTAGTTGAGAGGGAGGTTCTTAAGAAGGAGGGACCTGGCGGTAAGCCGAGATACCTGGCTTACTGTAGGAAGTTCGGGTTTGAGTGGGAGTCGATGAGCGACCTCGGGCACATGAGGTACGGGCCTGAAGCCGCGATAATGATGGATCTAGCTGGCGAGTACGCCTGGATGTGCGCTAAGGACCTAGGCGTGCCCCTCCTCAGAGTTAAGGGAACAAACATGTTTAACCTCGAGTACGAGCCGATTAAGGAGCACGCTAACCTATTCGGAGAGCGGATGTATAGCCTAGAGGTCGACGATAAGAAGATGATATTGAGGTTTGCTGCCTGCCACCAGCAGTTCGCGATGATAAAGGACTGGAATATAAGCTACAAGCACCTCCCCTTCGGGGTCTTCGAGCTTGCAGACAGCTACCGCCTAGAGCAGCCGGGCGAGCTCGTCCTATGCTTTAGGATGAGGCGCTTCTACATGCCGGACCTCCACATATTCTGCAGGAGTCTCTCCGAAGCCATGGAGATGGCCATTAAAGTGCACGAAAAGATTTACGAGGAGATAAGGAAGCTTGGAAGGGATTACGTATCGATATATAACATTACGAGGTCGTTCTTTAACTCCAACAGGGACTTCGTCCTAAGGCTTGTGAAGACCGAGAAGAAGCCTGTACTACTCCACTTCGTACCGGAGGGCAAGTACTACTGGGTCATAAACGTTGAGTATAATATTATAGATGAGCTTGAGAGGCCCCGCGAGATAGGGACCTTCCAGATAGACATCGGCAACGCTAAGAGATTTGGGATAACCTACGTCGACGAGAATGGCGAGAAGAAATACCCCGTAATAATACACACCGCCATCATAGGGTCCCTTGAGCGCTACATATACGCTGTCTTCGATACTGCCGCTAAGGCTGAGGCCTCGGGAGGGGTACCGATGATCCCGACGTGGCTAGCTCCCGTCCAGGTGCGCTTCATACCGTACTCTCGCGAGCAGCTAGATTACGTGCTTAAGCTCGCTGAGGAGCTAAACGCCTTAGGATTCAGGGCGGACGTTGACGACAGAGAGGAAAGTGTAGCTAAGAGGGTACGGGACGCTGAGGTTAAGTGGATTCCCTATATAGTGGTTGTAGGTCCTAAGGAGGTTGAAAAGGGAGTCTTAAGCGTCAGGGTAAGGAAGAGCCGTACTGTATTACAAATGACGTTCAACGAGCTCAAATCCGAGCTTGAGAGCGAGGTAAAGGGCTATCCGAGGCTATCTCTCTCCATTCCGGTGCTGTTAAGCCGTAGGCCAGGGTATAGATGAAGATAAGCCTATCTCTTGAATCCCTTCTTTACGAAAAAACTAGGAAGGTAGGCGAGCTAGAGGTAAAGCTTAGAGATAGGGCGTTAAGGGCGCAGAGCGACTACCACGCTCGGAAGCCTCCTAGACCCTGTGGATTAACGGTTCATAGCGTAGTGGGGTGTACGTTCGCGTGTACGTACTGCTATCTTCCTGACATGGGGATAGATTTCGAGCACGCTAAGCCATACTGGCTTGACGGTATCGAGATGTCCTATGCTCTCCTTAAAAACCCGTACTTTTTACCTGGGCTGTACGGTACATACCTCGCCATAGGAAGTATAGGAGAGCCCCTTCACTCAGTGGGTCTTGAGAGGACTCTCTCCTATCTTCAAGCTTTCTATAGCTTGCTAGGAAACCCCGTGCAGCTCTCGACAAAGATCGCCGTTACGCGCGATTTAGCTAAAAGAATCGCAGCAGTCAACCCACTGGCAAATCCCTTAGTTACTATAATAACTCTAGGCCTCTACGAGAAGCTGGAAAGGAGGGCACCGCCTCCCTATGCTAGGCTCAGGGGCATTAAGGAGCTTAGGCGGGCAGGGTTGGCACCGGTGCTGTTCCTTAGGCCCTTAATACCTGGGATTAAAGAGGACGACATTTCCGAGCTGTTAAGCGAGGCTAAGAGGTACGGAGCGGTCGGGGTAGTAGTGGGAGGCCTTAGGATAACGCCAGCCATAGTGAACCGGCTTAAAGTCGTTGGCTTCGATGTTTCAGAGATACTGAAGAGAACTAGCCGTGAGTTAAAACCCGGCGTGCAAGTTCCTGTCAACGTTAACGACCTTAAGCGTAAGGTTGTGAATATGGCTAAGGAGCTAGGCCTTGTTCCGCTGCTATCTGCCTGCTGTGCGCTTACATACTCTCTCTTCTTAACTAGGGGCGTCAGGATTCCTTGCATGGGGCTTGACTTCGTAACCGGAAAGTTCTGTGCAGGGTGTCCTGTCAGGTGTCAAGAGATAGAAGTCGTTATTGATGAAGAAGAAGTCAGGAGGCTTATTGCGAGGCTAATTGGCGTTAAGGTCACGGTAGAGGTAAGCGGAGCCAGAATCATCTTAAAGAGCAGTGAAAAAGGTAGGCTACGACGTCAGCTGAGAAGGAAAAGGTGGGTTAAATTCCTCTTAGAGGTAGGATATAGAAAGAAAGTCCTTTTAAGCTAAAAACCTCCCTTCTCAGCCATATACAGCATTAGGTCTACTAGCCTGCAGGAGAAGCCGTACTCGTTATCGTACCACGCTAGGACCTTGACGATATTGCTGGGCTCGCCTCCAACGGCCATCGTGGATAGTCCGTCTACTATAGCTGAGTGCGGATTTCCTATGATGTCGCTGCTCACGATCGGGTCCTCGGTATACGCTAAAATGCCCTTTAGCTCGCCCTCCGCTGCGCGCTTAAACGCCTCATTAACCTCGGCTTTAGTCACCTCCTTCTTAAGCTCTACGACTAAGTCGATTATGGAGCCTACTGGTACGGGTACCCTTAATGCCATTCCGTCAAGCTTGCCCTTAAGCTCCGGTAGGACTTCTCCAATCGCTCTAGCGGCTCCGGTAGTGGTCGGGATTATGTTTAGCGCCGCAGCCCTAGCCCTACGCAGGTCCCTGTGCACGAGGTCTAGTACTCTCTGGTCGTTGGTGTAGGCGTGTACCGTTGTCATTATACCCCTTACGACGCTGAAGTTCTCATGGAGTACTTTTACTACGGGAGCAAGGCAGTTAGTGGTGCAAGACGCGTTTGATATTATCACGTGCTTCTCGGGGTCGTAGAGGTGGTGGTTAACACCCATGACTATCGTTATGTCGGGGTTCTTAGCGGGTGCCGAGATTATCACTTTCCTAGCGCCAGCCTGAAGGTGCTTTGAAGCACTTTCCCTATCTCTAAACCTACCGGTTGACTCGAGCACTATGTCGATGCCCAGCTCTTTCCACGGCAGCTTAGCGGGATCTGGCTGGTTATACACCTTAAGTTCCTTATCGTCGACTATTATCGCATCCTCGCGGCACTTAACCTCGTTGGGTAGGATGCCGAATAGCGAGTCGTACTTTAGCAGGTGCGCTAGGGTCCTCGCGGGGGCTAGGTCGTTTACGGCAACTATCTCGAACTTCTCCCAGAACTTATCGTTCTTCAGTGCTGCTCTAAAGAATATCCTTCCTATCCTTCCGAAGCCGTTGATGGCTACCTTAAGCTTCATGGTCTCACTCCTCTACAGCCTTCTGTCGAAGATATATAAGCCTTGACAGGTTGGGCGTAAGTCGGCTTAAGCTTCAGCCGGGATTTACGTCAACTCGACGCGTCTAACTATTCGCCAAAGTCTATCTCAGCCCTGCTCGGGGCAATCATCAACTTCTTCCCTTTCGAGCTTCATCATCGACATTGACATTATGCTTTTTAAACTAGATAAAGCTAATGATAAGAGAGCTCATGAGCAGGTCTCAGATGTCTACTTTAGAGGAGTTGACGATTAAGGAGGTTGCGATAAGGATTGCTGGCGACATTATACTTTCACCTAACCCTGGCAAGGCTATGCGCAAATGGCGCGATGTCTTCGGAATTCCTCAAACGGAGCTGGCAGCCTTCATAGGGGTTTCAGCGTCCGTCATAAGCGACTATGAGAGCGGGCGGAGGAAGTCGCCTGGGTCTAGGTTCGTGAAGAAATTCGTTTACGGCTTGATAAGGAAGGATTTGGAGCGCGGCGGAAGGGTTGTGTGGGGGCTTTCGAGGATAATACTAGGTTCGGACCAGCTAAGGGAGGCGATACTGGACATTCGCGAGTTTTCAACGCCAGTCACGATAGGGGAATTCTGTAGAGCCGCTAAGGCGGTTCTCCTCGTAGGTGAGGAAGCAGCCGACCAGCCATTATTAGGCTATACAGTCGTTGACAGCATCAAGCTAGTTCTAGACGTGCCTTCTCACGATTACCTAAGGCTTTACGGAGCCACAACCCAGAGGGCAGCGGTGTTTACGAAGGTCTCCTTAGGGCGGAGTCCGCTAGTAGCTATCAAGGCTATGCAGGCGGGCACGGGCGGCTTAAGACCTGCGCTCGTCGTACTTCACGGGCCTGAGGAGCCAGATCGTCTGGGCGTCGAGATAGCTAAGCGAGAAGGCATCCCACTAGCTCTCTCAAAAGCTAGCAGTATAGAAGAGCTTATAAACAGCTTAAGGAGTCTAGGCTAACTATTCCACCTTAACCCTATACCGTGTAATCCGCTTAGGTAGTCTAATTTCCAGCACTTTACCTTTAAACGACGCTGACGCCCTTTCAGGTATAACGGGTGTGGGCAGCCTGATTTCTAAGTAGTATCTCTCGAATCTGCAGCTCTCGTAAAACGGTATTTCGCCAAAACATACTGGGCGAGCCATCCTAGCTTCAACAACTAGCTTGTTCTCAGATACTGAGACATCGATATCCTCCTTCCTATAAACGCCCGGTAAGTCCACGTAGACTATGACTTCTCGCTCAGTCTCCCTAACCTCGTAGAGTGGTGTTAGGTAGCCGTGGGTCATATCGGCTAAGGGTCGTAGCATTGCTTCCTCAAACTCCTCGAACATTTTCTCGATCTCAGTTCTTATCCTTCTCATCCTTTCAAATATCCACCCTTCCATGCTTCTCACCTGTTAGACGTACATAGCGGGTATCGTATACTCGTACTCCTTTCCAGCCCCTCTCATACTCTCCACGGTCCTCTTCATTAATTCTCTAAGTTTAACCCTTATCTCTTCCTCCTGCTCTAATAGGGGCGCGACGTCCACCTTTATCCCTAGCAAGGGCTCGAGGGCTTCTAGCACTGCGGCTGCAGCCCCGGGATCGGGATAATGTAAGTGGGATTCTGCTAGCAAAGCTATACCGGGGAAACGTCGCTTAAAGCACTCCTTAAGCAGCATGGCGTAAGCGCCGCCCATAAAGCCTTCTCTAAGTAGCTTTAGCCCGCTCTTCTTTGCCAGCTCTCTATCCTCTTCTAGAGCCGTAGCTACGTATACCTTAGGCTTCTCTATTTGCATCCTGTTAGGTACTGCTACTCCGCCCACCATCACGAGCCTCTTGACCCTCTTAGAGGCTGCCCAGGTAACTATGAACTGGGCAAGCGAGTAGAGGCCTGAGGGAGGTATAGCCGATTCTGAGAAGAAGACGGCCACTTTTTCGCCAACATCGGTGGGGCCGTATACTCTTACGGGCGTAAGGAGTTGATAATCGTGAAAGAGTATTACCGGGGGAAGCAGGGGAGAATCAACATATCCAGCTAGCTCTAACTTAAGGTTCTTGATCAAGTAAGTGACGGCTATAGGTCCAACAAGTCCGACGTCTGGGATCCCTACGATAAGCGTAAGATTCTCGGGGAGGGGTTTAAGCTCAAAATACTCCCATTTTTTCGGGCCCGAAGTGGACATATTCTTCACCGGGAGTATTTCTTAAGGACTTCTATTACGGGGAGTGTTCCTTTGATGAGGTACTGTATTAGCGCGCCGCCGCCCGTGCTCACGTGTGATACCTTGTCGGCGTAACCGAGCTTAGACGCTGCCGCTATAGTGTGCCCGCCGCCGATTAGCGTGAACGCTTTAGAGGAGGCCATAGCTTCGAAGACTGCCTTAGTGCCTACCTCAAAGCCTTCCTGTTCAAAGACTCCCATGGGCCCGTTCATTACGACGGTTTTAGCCTTGTCTATGACGTCGGCGTACTCTTTAGCCGTGGAAGAGCCTATATCCTTAATTAAATAGCTGGTTGGCAACTCCTCCACCCTAATCTCCTTTCTCTCGCCGTTGACGTCAATCGCTAGGTCTGAAGGTAGGATTATGTGTCCACCGTACTCTTTTAAGAGTTCCTTTAGCCTAGGTACTAGCTCCAGGAAGCCCTTCTTCCTAAGTACTTCTACGTTAGGCTCTCCGATATCGTGGCCAGCCGAGTATAGGAGTAGGTTTGCTACAAGGCCGCCTGTAAGTATATAGTCAGCAATGCCCTTACCAAGGACAGCTTCTATTATGTCGGCGGTATCCTCCGCCTTAGCTCCACCGAGCACGTATACGCACGGCTTCTCCGGTTTCTCCCTAACGCGTATTAGCGCTCTAAGCTCCTCCTCCATGACCCTACCAGCTACGACCTCCTTAACCACGGGCGCAAAGCCGACTAGCGACGCATGACGCCTATGCGCTGCGGCAAACGCGTCTATTACGAACACGTCTATTAGAGGCGCGAGGTTCTTGACGAGATCGGAGTTGGCGTGTTCCTCAGGGCTTGCCTTCTTAGTTTCGCCCTCCCACATTCTAACGTTTTCTAGGACTAGGACTTCGCTTTCTCTGAGCTCCTTTATCGCCTTCTTAGCCTTTTCTCCGAAGATGTCGTCCACGAATTTAACTGGCATGCCGAGTATTCTCCCTAGGGCTTTGGCGTGCTGCTTTAGGCTTATGAAGTCGGGCTCGCCCTTTCTTCCCTGGTGAGCTATTACGACGGTCTTAGCCCCTTTCTCAACAAGCTCCTTAATGGTCTTTAAGCCGTGAATGCGTATCCTAGTGTCGTCTAGCAGCTTCTTAGTGGCGGGATCGACTGGCGAGTTAAAATCTACGCGCACGAGAACGGTCTTCCCCTTAACGTCAACGTCGTCTAGCGTCTTTATACCTAGCTCCTCAATCATGTCGGTCTCCCTCGCAATCTCCTCGTTTGAGGCGCTATTAAGGGTTGACTTGGCTGAGCTTCCCGGGCTACGGTCGGCGGAAAGGATTTAAAGAGGCAATATGATGACAGCGCGGTGAAGGACATGGAGTACGTATATGCGAGCCTGCTGCTACACTACGCTGGGAAGCCCATAACTGAAGACGCTATTAAGAAGATACTGGAAGCTGCCGGTGTTCAGCCCGATGAGGTTAGGATAAAGGCGCTTGTAGCTGCCTTAAAGGAGGTTAACATAGATGAGGCTATAAAGACGGCAGCCGTGCCAGCCGTAGCGGCCCCAACTGCTCCGGCTGCTCAGCCTGCTGTGGAGGAGAAGAAGGCCGAGGAGGAGAAGAAGGAAGAGGAGAAGAAGGAGGAAGCCGGTGAGGAGGAGATCGCGGAGGGCCTCTCAGCGCTCTTCGGCTTCTAAGCCCTTAGACGTTATCAGTCGATAAAGTTCGTGGGGCTTCGGGTAGTACAGGCGAACGCGAGAAACGGTCTGCTGAGGACCTACGACCTCTATCTCGACGAACCTCCTCCTAGAGTTGCACCTTACTTGACTCTTCTTTAGCGGGAACCTTATCGACTGTCCTCCCTCCATTATGATGCCCCTGTCCGTCACCGTGTAGCTTAGCGGTATTGAGAGCATGCCTCCTCGCTTAGACGCGTAGTACCTAGCTGCGAGCGTGGTCGTCACGGATACGGCAAAGAACGTGAAGTATAGTAGCAGGAACGATACGAATCTCCTTTCAAGTTCTTCTGTTACAACTTGCGACGCTATGAAGCTAAAGACGTCCCTAAGTGTTGGTAGGGCGACGATAACTGCAAAGGCTATGAGAGGGGCGAAGTAAAGCGCCATAATGCCCCACTGCGATTTAAGCTCGCTAGTTAGGGCCACTTTATCCCGCTCCCTAAGCTTCCTAACGACCTCCCTGCTAACTCTAACGAGAAGCTTACCCTTTTCCACGTATTCATAGTCCTTAACGGCCTTGCTTACGGCTCGGCCCGTTATAAGCATCGTAACGCCCATTGTGACGAGGAGGTATAGGATGAATAGCGTGAAGAACATGTGAGGGAAAAACGCGTTTATGTAGGCGAATGCGATGATTGCTAGCACGCTTATAGCATAGTTTAAGAGCGCCCGTGCTCTCAAAGTAGTCCCCCTCTCTTCATTCCCCCTGCTTAATTAACGGTTCCCCCTCCAAAACCTGCTAGTCCTAGCGAATTCGCTTTCAGCCTCTGCTACCTTTGAGACTAGCTCTTCCTCGTTTCTCACGTGCCCGAGGATCTTGGTGGCTGTGGAGGGGCCAACGCCTCTACCAGCTAGCGCTAACGCTGCTAGCCTGCCATAGCTTAAAAATAATACCGCGCTTTGTTGTAAGCGCCTAATTATTTCTTTCTCCCGCTTAGTGAGTTTAGCGCCTCGCCTCCACTTTCTAACTACCTCGACCACCTCGTCTTGAGGGCTGGAAATCGCTAAGGCTCTCGATCCACATAGGGAGCACCTAATGCTAGGGCTAATGCTCTTAACGGGTAGATCAATGTACCACGAGCCGCAGTGTAGGCAGATCAGCCTTAAAGTCGTTTTCTCAAGCCTTGCTCTGATCCTCTCGAGTACTTGCTTAACCTGTGCAGCATCGATAACGATCCCAGTCTTGTAGCATCTGAGTAGGCCTAGTGAGCTTAAGGGGGAGAACTCCTCGTTAAGCACCCTTTTAAAGCGCACGCTTATGCGGCCCCACTTTAAGTTCTCGATAAGCCATCTGACTGCCTCTAAGTCAAGCCTAGAGTACATGCATTCCTTAACGGTTTCGAGGTCGGCGGGCGTGTCTCTGAGAAGCTTTACCACGTTAGCAGGAATCCTAGCTCGTGATCCGCGCTTTACTATGCCTAAACGCTGAGCAACGTGTAAGAATTTCCATTTGTAAAAGTTGCTCTGTCTTACGATCTCGGGAAGCACTTCCACGTATGAAGCGAGCTTCTCCCTGAGCAGTTCCTCCCACTCAGCCCTTGAAAGGTTAACTCTACCTAAAATTATGACTCTGTAGGGATCAGATCTAAAGCTTACTCTTTGCCCGCTTATATCTGCTAGTGCTTTAGAGAGGAGTAGTCCTAGAGTCTCGCACCCCTTAGTTCCTAGACATGCGTGTATGACTATGGTGCGTTTTCCAGCTTCAATCAGCACCTCTCTGTCCGAAGGAACACATCCTGCGTCTGCCAGCTGGCGCCGGAGAATCTCTAGGACGCGTTTAAGGTCTTCCTTCGACGCATCATATTCCTCGATTAACTTGGAGAGCTCTCTACCATTTTCGGCAGCGTTAGCCAGCCTCCTCCTTAAGGCCCCAACCTCTCTAGCCACTTTAAACGGTACTGGAAGGTCTTCTCCAACCCATACAGGCGGCTCTCCTCCTTCCTTAGCGGTAGCTGGCTTAACGAGAACCTTGCCTTCCTCGAGGTCTAAGGAAACTACCTTCCACAGCCTGCCTGCTAGTACGACGAGTACTCCCTCTTCCAGCAACGCTGCGGCGAAATCGGCGTCAACATTAGCTATGTGGCGCCTAGAGCTTATGTCGATGACTGGTAGAGAGGTTAGCTCTGGTATCATCGAGGCTGATTCGAAGTAGTACTCAAAGCATCTCCGCCCCAGGCGCAGCACTTCCCCTTTTACTCTTAGTATCCCCAGGTTCTCGAGGAATTCGGCTATCCACTTTAGCTCTCTAAATAAGAGGTTGCGGTAGGGGTAGGCTCTCGAGAGTATCGAGTGAGCGCGGGCTAGCGTTAGCTCTCGTCCGTCGAGGTGGAAGTCTAACGCTAGTCCTACTAGCTGATGTGCTAGCGCGTCGTATGGTCTCTCCTCGGCTTCAAGCTCTTCAAGATCTCCGTGCCTAGCTCGTCT
This sequence comes from uncultured Thermofilaceae archaeon, assembly GCA_964489665.1. GTDB lineage: Archaea > Thermoproteota > Thermoprotei > Thermofilales > Thermofilaceae > CAZAZN01. The sequence continues at coordinate 59,931 of CAZAZN010000001.1, read as the reverse complement.
AGCTAGCACTAGTGACTCGAGGTAATCGTCTAGGTCAAGGGCTATTATTGATCCCTTAGAGGTCAATGAGAGCTTGTGTCCGGCACGCCCTATGCGTTGAACGAGCCTAATAGCCTGTCTTGGAGATGCATACTGAACGACCCTATCTATGTGCCCTACGTCTATACCTAGCTCGAGCGAAGACGTGGAGACTACCGCTCTAAGCTCTCCGTGCCTAAGCAAGGTCTCCACTCTGAGTCTCTGCTCCTTAGATAGGGAGCCGTGGTGGATCTCAATTCCCTCTCCTAACGTCGCTCTAAGGCACTTTGCTAGCACCTCTGCTGTGTCCCTAGTATTTGTGAAGATTAGAGAGGTGCGGGCTCTTGCGAGCAGGTCTTCGAGCGCCTTAATCCTAGCGGCGTGGCTCGAGACCATGTCATCGCCTGGCGGCCATACTACGTCTATCTCGTACCTCTTCTTCGCACCAAGCTCGATTATCTCGCAGTACCGCCCCCCTGTTAGGAAGGCTGCTGCGTAGCTAGGATCCGAGATAGTTGCCGACAGCCCTATTCTTTGCACTCTCGACCCGGCAGCGATTTCCAACCTTTCGAGCGCTAGGGTTAGCTGGGCTCCTCTCTTGCTGTCGATGAACTCGTGAAGCTCGTCTACGATGACCCATTTTAAACCCCTTAAACTACTCCTCAGCCTTTTCCCTACTAGGATGAACTGTAGGGTTTCTGGAGTGGTTATGAGGACGTGCGGAGGGTTTATTGCCATCTTCCTCCTAACGCTTTGCGGCGTATCTCCATGTCTGATCTCTAGCTTTATGCCGAGATCGGCTGCGATCTGCGAGAATCTCCTAAAGATGTCGCGATTAAGAGCCCTTAAGGGGGTTACGTAGAGGGCTTTTATCCCGCTTGTCTGCTGACCCACTAGGGAGTCTAACACCGGGAAGAGCGCAGCCTCTGTTTTCCCCGAACCAGTAGGTGCCACTATTAGCGTATGGGCGCCGTGCTTTATGGCGGCGATAGCACGCTCCTGTAGGTCATTAAGCCTCTCGTAGCCGTATCGGCGAATCACGGAGAGGAATTTTTCGCTAAGCATTAGCCTACCTCCCATTCCCTAGGGGTATTGGGGAGAATGATTTTATCTTATACCCTATCCCTCTAGTATTGGTGCCGGTTATTGCCCTTATTCCGAAGGAGATCTAAGGGGTTTGCCGTACCTAAAGAGGTGCTATTGAAGAGCAAGGTTGTGAGGAACCCGCTGGTATCGTGGGAGAAGAACGAGAAGGGAGAGGTCGTGCTTAGGGTAAAACTTCCCGAGAGGGGGACTGGGCTCTTTAGCGGGTTCGTGAGAAGGCCTACGGAGAGGAAGATAGTCCTAGACGAGATCGGGGGATACGTCTGGGAGCTAGCAGATGGTACGCGGACCGTCGGAGATATACTCGATGCCTTAGCTAAGAAGCTTAAGGTTCACCGAAGGGAGGTCGAGGCTCCCCTCTTTACCTACCTTAAGATGTTAGCTGATAGGAGGCTGATAGCGCTAGCGCTACCTCCCGAGTTCGCTAAGAAGTTTAGGAGAGAGGGGTCTAGCCCTGGTGACATTAGTTGAAGCTAATGAGCTTTGATGAGCTATTAGACGAGCTTAGAAGGGTCATCCGGGAAAAGGGGCGTATGAGCTTAGGGGATCTGGTAGAGTGGGGTAAGAGTAGGGGGGCTGGCGCTCTTACTCTATTACTGCTAGTAGAGGAACTGAAGGATAGGGGAGAGGTGGAGGCAAGCTCGGAGACCGAGGTCGTTGATACAGCACTCGACATAGCGTTGCCGATAGAGATAAGAGCTAAGCGAGGCGTGCCGGAGAAGGCGAAACCCGAGAAGGCTAAGACGACGGGTAAAGCTGAAGAAGGAGAGCTCCTATTCCTTAAGCCGGTAAGGGAGACTAAACATAAGGGTAAGAGGAGGCATGAGCGCTCTAGGCGGCGTAGATCACACGGTGTGAAGGGTAGTTCTATACTTGCTTTCTTAAGCTCGGAGGAGCTTAAGGAGCCCGTTGCCGACAAGGAGGTTGAAGGACCTAAGGTAGAGGAGGAGCAGGAGCTTAAAGGAGGTACCGAGGAGGTAGGCGCGCCCGTGCTAGAGGAGCTAGAAGGCGATTTAGCGATTGCCGTGAACTATTTGTCAACGTATTGGAGCGTCGGGGAGATAAGGTTTCTCATAGATCTTAAGAAGCTAGGCGTTAAGGATCCAGCGCAGGTGCTCAGCGAGCTACTAAGGAGAGGTTTAGCCACGCGTAGCCCCTTAGGCGTTATAAACGCCACGGAGTCAGTTAAAAAGCTCGGCGCGAGCAAGATCAGGATATCGGATCTACTTTCTAGCTAGCGACTACATAGATCGAGACTCTTCTACTCTTATCTATGGCCTTGATTAATCCGTGGGCCTCAAGCTCTCTTAGTATCGCTTTAGCTTTACTTATCTTAATGTCGAACTTAGATGCAAGCATATAAGGAGTTACACATGGCATGTTCCTTATCTCTTTAAGTACCTGCTCAGGCGTTAGCTCTACTGGTCCCAGTGCGCTGCTAAACTTGGCCATCTGCTTAACCTTTTTCTCCTTAGCTTTCTCCCTTAGCGCGGCTCTCTCCGTCTTTCTAGCCCGCTTCTCGAGCTGAGATATGGTTGGTCTCTTCCTGCCCCCCATCTCACCCCCTAGCATGAAGGGGGCTAGGGGGATATCAAGCTTAGCACTATTGGTGCTATTACCGAAAGTACTAGGAGGAGTATTAGTATTAGTGAGAGCTTCCTCCTCATACCTTAAGATCCGTATTCAACGGTCTCCTTTAATAGTATTCTCACCGGGATGTGGTTAAGTGTTTGTACGATGACGATGAAAGTGCCTTCGCTAGTCTCTCCCGCCTTCTCTATTGCTGACGCTAGCTTCGTTAAGATTTCCCGTACCTTCCTTAGCGCGGTGAGAACATCTTTAGCAGAATTTAGCGCATCCTCGACGACTCTTAGCTCATCTGATGCTCGAGCACCTACTACGACCTTTAGCCCCATGAAATCGACCTCGTTAAGGGACGATATCTTTTCGCCCACGAGTTCCTGGAGGACTTGCTCTAACCTCCTCATGCGCTCAGCCCTAGCCCTAAGCGCTTCGTAACGCTTAGATAGCAGATCAACCTTCTTGGCGAACTCGTTTATCTTATCGTCGAGGTACGATAGGAAGTCGTTCAAACTGCCGAACTGAAGAACTTCATACGACACTATCCCCACCTATTTTAGCACAGGGTACTGTTAGGTTAAAACTATATCTCTAGCGTTTAGCGGTGGCTAGAGGCCGAATCTCCTTTGCCTCTTTTGATACGTCCTTATAGCCCTAAGTAGGTCGATTCTCCTAAAGTCAGGCCATGGGACGTCTACGAATACTAGCTCAGAGTAGGCGAGTTGCCAGAGCAGGAAATTGCTCAACCTCACCTCGCCGCTCGTCCTAATCACTAGATCAGGGTCTGGCTTCGGTAAATGGGATGTGTAGAGGTATCTCTCAAACGTCTTCTCGTTAAGATCTTCGGGCTTAATCAGACCCTTTCGGTAATCGTCTAGGACGCGCTTGACGGCCTCTACGATCTCGGCTCTACCGCCATACGCTACAGCTATGTTAAGAAAGCGCTTATCGTATTTCGCTGTATGTCTCTCAACGAGTTCGAGCAACTCTCTCAAGTCTAGTGGAAGCAGGTTTAGCTTTCCTAGTGCTTTTACTCTAACTTGATACTTATCAAATTCCTTATTCTTGAGCGCCTTTTTCAGATACTTCTTCAAAACTCTAATTATCTCATTAAGCTCTTCTCTAGGCCTTCTCAAGTTTTCCGTCGATAATACGTAAAGCGTTACTATTTTCACTCCTAAATCTAAACACCACCTAAGCACTTCCTCAGCTCTCTTAGCGCCAACCTCGTAGCCTGCCCAGGAGGGTAGCCCTCGAGCCCTAGCCCATCGCCTATTCCCGTCGAGAATTAACGCGACGTGTTGAGGAAGGGATCTGCTCTTAACCTCACGCTCTAGAAGATACTCGTAAGCCTTGTAAGCGCCTAACGCTCTGAGTAGCACTCTCGCAAGCTTCATCGCTTAATTTACCATCCCCGCGGTCTTAAGTTGTTCGGAATGGGGAGTGCTAGGATAAGTTCTTAGGCTAATTTGATTTAGGCTTTTTAGAAGGCGCTACTATCTCGACAAGGTGTTGAACTTGCGGTCACGATGTCTAGGGCTAGCGCTAATGGCAGTAGCTATCGCCTTCGCGTTGGCTTACTCCTACTCGCTCGCACTGTGGCTCGTAAACCTATACTTAAAGGACCCGCTGTGGTGGACGTGGTGGGTTCTTATAGTTCCTGTAGCAGCGATCGTAGCCTTTACCGTATTTTTCATGGGGTGGATTGGCTGGGTGATGTTCTCAGCTAGTAAAAAGCGGAGGGAAGAGCTATTACGCGGAGCCTAGCTATCTCTCCACCTTTTCCCTTATAGACCTGATGTACTCGCTCATAAACTCGTACTCCTTAATGACATCTTCGAGAGGAAGCCTTAATCCCCTAGTCTCATAGTCTAAAACTATAAATCCGTCGTATCCTCTAAACACTAACTTCTGCACTAGTAATGGGAAGTTAAGCTTTCCTGGCTCACTTATCTTCACTAGCTTTCCCTCTTCGTTGCAGTTTACTATCTTTATAAAGCTTAGTAGACCAAAGCAGTTCTCAACGATGTTAACGAAATCCTCGGTTTTAACATTCTTTTGGTACCTAATTGATATTTTAAAAACTCCACCTAAGTACTCTAGCATTCTATCGCGGAGAGATGTAACGATTTGAGGATCAGCTTCTATAACTAAAAACCTCTTGTACGACGCGAAGAGGTTAAAGTACTCTTCCAGGATTCGAGTCTCCTCTAGGATATCCGGTCTAAACGGCAGTAGGATAGCGTGGACGTTTAACTCGTCCGATATTACGAGAAGCTTTTCTAGTAGCCACGTATCCTCAGGAAAGGACAGCTTAGGGGCTTTAAGCGCGACTAGCTCTACATCGTGTTCAATAATCGGGTCTACGATATCTAGAAGGTTAATATCCTCTAATATATGTTTATTCATAAAGCATACTTCACACGGAATAGTATGCTTTAACGTGCTAAATCGTTTAAGATCTCTTTCGTGATTAACGGCTAACGAGTACGCTACCCTCATGATGCTTCCTGAGAAAGAGGGCTATAGTTAGCTACTTGAAACTTGCTCCTCTGAGTGCTTTATGTGCTCTATTAGCGTATACATGAATGTACGTATGTAACGATTTAATTTAATGCGCTTTTCCCTTAATGTGATTAATAAAAAAATTTATGTCTTATGTCAACTACTAGGCAGGCTAGAGTAAAGGGGTTTCTTAAGCAACCCTCAAATAACGTTAAGGAGCATGAGTGAACAATGGCTAGGCGCGGGAGGAGGGCTTCCTCGCATAATCCCCAGAATTCAGTAGATCCTGAATTAGTGTATACGATTCTTGGAAGTGCAACAAAGAGGAAGATCATTCTATTTTTAGGAGAGAGAGGTAAGGCTAGCTTTACTGAGTTAAAACGGGAGCTGAAAATAAGCGTAGGTAACCTCTACTATAACTTAGATAGCTTATCCCAGTTAATAACTAAAGATGAGAATAGGAAGTATATGTTAACGCCTCACGGGCAGTACGTCTATAGGATAATAATGGAGGAGAGTAGGCGAATAAGCTCGTATTTAAAACCTAAAGGGAAGTTTCACAGCTTTGCATGTAAATATATAATCCCCGTGTTCGTGCCTCAGTGGATAATGATAGCGCTGTATAAGAGCAGGCGCGCTTTAAGCGCCATAACGGCTATTTCGTTAGCTCTAATGGTGGCGCTGTCCTTAGCGACGGGGCATGGGCTCCTTCTAATAGAGCTCTCCGAGGAGCCATTTCCTAGGCAAGCCTACCTATGCGGGATTTCCGTGCCTGGATGCGCTTTAGCAGGGTTAACCGCCCTACTTAGCTGGCTGGTCCTTTCCTCCTCCCTAGAGCTGATTACTCGAAGCATGGGGCACTCGGAAAACTCCTTGGACTTCGTGCTTAGTACCTCTATAGCTCTCCTCCCGCTAGTTTGCTTCCTAGCAGTGAAGCTCTCCTTAGGGAACGTGAGTGGTGGGCTAATAGGGGAAATAGCGTTAGGCGTTGTTTACAGAGTTTTACAGGCACTAGTTATAGGGTTACTAACTTCGTCGCTGGCTACGTTTAAGCATATGAGCGTCGAGCGTAGCTTTGTGGTTGCGTCACTAGTATTCTACGCTAGCTTTACCCTAAGCGTGGTGCTAAGGAGGTTGATTTGAGCACCGAAATCGTAACGCCAGCTTCCTTTCGCCTAGCTACGTATACGCTTGAGTTGATAGAGCGCAGGAAGTTCTCGCTAGATCGAGCCTTTCAAGAGGCGTTGCGAAAGGTTAGGAGGCCTGCACCCGATGAGGTGAGGGCTAGCTATGAACTTACGCTTACCTCTTTGTATAGTTTTGCAGCTGCAGATTTTGCGCTGGAGCAAGAGGGGTTAGCGGGGATACCTCTCAGGAGGAAGTGCGCTTTTAGGGTAGCGTTCGCGGCTATTAAGGAGAGGCTTCTCACCGAGCGGAACCTGGACTTTGTAAAAGGCGGGCTATTAGCCGGTAGGCTGCTATCGCTACTTAAAGAGCGTCGAGTTGAGAGAGTTCTTGAGCTAGTCGAGGAGATAGAAGATCCCACCCAGAGGATAGCTATCACGCACTCGTGCCCTCCTTGGATAGTTGAGGAGCTAGCGAAGCAGTTGGGATTAAGTAGGGCTGAGAGAATAGTTCGGGCGCTTAAGACTAGGAGAGTGTGGGTTAGAGTAAACTTGCTTCGAGCCGAGCCGGAGGAGGTTGAAGAGAGGCTGAGGAGGTGTGGCTACAGGGTTAGGCGCGATAAGGAGCTGCCGTATTTGCTCGAAGTCGTGAACCCCGATTTCCGCCTGAGCAGGTGCCCCGTGTTTAGGCGGGGTTTAGCCGTGATACATGATAAGGGAAGCGCACTAATAGTAGAGGCATTAGGAGTTCTCGAGGAAGATATCATAGCGGATTTAGCGGCTGCTCCGGGAATTAAAGCATCGCTAGCTCAGCAGATTAGGAGGGATTCCGGCTACCTAGTTGCGCTTGACATCTCCTACGCTAGGATGAGGAGCATGCGGTCACTAGTAAGGGGGCAGGGCATTAAGATGCTAGACATGGTAGTAGCCGATTCGAGGACCTTGCCCTTAAGGACGTCTAAGTTCGATAAAGTGCTATTGGATTCTCCCTGTACGAATTCTGGCGCCATTCCCCAAGATCCGGGGCTTAGGCTCGCCCTCTGGAGGAGACCTGCCTTAGAAAGGTACGTTGAGACCCAGGAAGCGCTAATTTCCCACGCATTAAACGCGTTAAAGCCGGGCGGCAGGCTGGTATATTCAGTGTGCTCGCTATCTTACGCTGAGGGAGAGGGGCATTTTGAGAAAATGGAAGAGTGGCTGGTACCTCCAGGACCGCGCTTTGAAAAATGCTATCCAAGCTTCCCGGACCCTAAGCTCGCGGGTAGGCTTTTCCCCGATGTCCACGGGACGATAGGGTACTTTATAGCTATAATGGAGAAGCCTTGTTAGGTGAAGCCATGAAACTGCTAGCTAAGACTCCAAGAGGTCTCGAGAAGGTCGCGGCTAAAGCCATAGAAGAGTTACTACCCCACGTAAAGGCGTTCCCAAGGCCTAACGGGTATCTAGGTATAGTAATCGTGGAGGGGGCTAAGAGTGGAGATGCCGAGGAAGTGCTTAGAAACGTACCTGAGGTCGAGAAGCTATTCGAAGTAATGGCCGAATGTCCAGCCGACCTAAAGGCTATCGCCAGGGCGGCGGCGCGCGTTGCCGCCAAGAGCCTTAAAAAGGGGGAGACCTTTGCAGTGAGAACTACTAGAAGAGGGCGTCACGGTTTTACGTCGATAGACGTTAACGTAAGGGCTGGTGCTAAGATTCAGGAGGTAACAGGCAATCCCGTCAACCTAAGCTATCCCGACAAGATCGTGTGGATCGAAATAATCGGCGATAAAGCTCTCATCTCAGTAACTCTGGGTGAAGTTGAAAGGAAGAAGAGCTACCCCGGGAAGCCTAACGTCGTCGATATGCTGAAGAAGATTGTGGTTGCTCAAATGCCTTACCTTGGAGATCTGAAAGCCGCGTATAAAATGGGCGTTAGGATCGGTAGGGCGGCTCAGACGCTAGAGCTAGGTGCTCTTTACATAACGCCTACAGGCCCCGTAGACGCGTGGGAGCTTGCTAGGTTTCTCGAAGGGCTTAATGAGGGTATGGAGTCTAGGCTCGAGATCCAGAGGAAGACCTACGCGAGGCGTGTGTCTAAGGTGCCGGTGTATGTGTACAATATCTACCAGTTCGTTAGGGAGTTTGCCGATGAAAACATTATCGTTACTTCGACTCGCGGAAGGGCGATATCTGAGCGGGAGACTCGGGAAAAAATAAAGGAGTTATTTAAGGGAAGGCGCGTTATAATCATGATAGGTTCGCGCGAGGGCGTGCCCACTGGGATTTTTAGGTACTCAAAGCTAGTTGTCGACGTGATCCCCGGGATAACGCTCTCTACCGACTTAGCGTTATCTAGCTGTGTTACAGCTATCGTTGACGCGGCCATACTGGAGGATTAGAGCTCGATTACTGTAAATAAAGGCGGGTATATGCGCTCGCTCTTACATCGTGGGCACTTGCTAGGTTTGCGGGGGCGTTTTAAGTCTTTAAATACGTACCCGCAGTTTGCGCACTGAGGAGGGATCATTGCTATCGTTAACCTTCCACCGCTCCTGCGCCTAAGGCTGCGTGAGGCGTGTGCTATTTCCTCGTATATTCGCCTTTCTTCTCCCCTCTCTAAGCCTAGTAACGAGGCTATCTGATAGGCGGATAGGGGCTTCTTCGAGGTGGTAAGGAGCTCTATTATCTTCTCTCTTATCGTCAGCTCCAAGCGTCTCCCTCACGCTTTAGGTCTGAACTTTATCCCATACTCTATAATGCCGTCCTCTCCCTGCTCCCTATACTTCCTGAAGACTGCCTCGACCTCGATTCCTTCCTTAACAGCGCTTAGATCAACGTCGGTTAGCTGAGCTATTACCCTAGCTCCGTCGGCTAGCTCTACGATTGCTACCACATATGGAGCGTATTTCTCAAAGCCTAGGGGCGGGGTCCTTATCACGGTAAAGTAGAGCACCCTTCCTTGTCGGGGGAGTTCTACCTTGCGAATATCCTCGGAACCGCACCTCGGGCAGAAGCGTCTATATGGATAAAACACTTTTCCGCAGGAGTTGCAGCGACCGCCTATAAGCCTGTACTTAATTCCTCTCTCCCGCCAAACCCGGGGAACACTTCTCGCGAACACCATCTTACTTCACCCTTTTCAGGATTGACACTACAACTGTTCCTCCAACGCCGCCGACGTTTTGTGCCATACCCAGCTCGGCGCCATCAACTTGGTTCTTACCAGCCTCTCCCCTTAACTGAAGGCCTACATCGAGGATTTGGTATAGGCCGGTAGCGCCCACGGGGTGGCCTCTCGCCTTCAACCCGCCCATGGTGTTCGTGGGTATCTTACCGTCAACCTCTATCTCGCCCTCCTTGACTAGCTTCCAGCCAGTACCCGGCTCGGCGAAGCCTAAGTCCTCTAAGTGGATGACGCCTAGGATCGTAAAGGCGTCGTGCACCTCTAAGACGTCGACGTCCTTTAGGTCGACCTTCGCTATTTCCAGGGCTTTCTTAACTGCTCTCCTAGTAGCTGCTAGCGACGTAATGTCGTCCCTATCGTGAAGGCTTAAGATGTCAGTTGCTGAAGCTGATGCTAAAACCTCGAGAGCTTTTTCCATTTCCAAGTGCTTTTCTCTGAGGAACTTCTCGCTACATAGCACGGCGGCTGCTGCCCCGTCGCCTACGGGAGCGCACTCCAGTAGCCTGATGGGATCTGCTATTAGGGGCGATTTCATGACATCGTCTAAGGTTATGGATCGCCTAAACTGAGCGTAGGGATTATTGACGGCATACTTGTGGTCGTGTACTGCAAATAACGCTATATCTTCTTGGCGTACGCCGTACTTTGTCATGTAAGCTCTATATACTAGGGCGTTAAGCCCGACGAAGGAGGCACCGGTAAATACCGTGTATTCCTGGTCTTCTGCCATCGCTAGTGCAAGGGTTACTTCTGGTGTAAGCGCGTCGGTCATCTTCTCCACGCCCACTGCCAGCACGCAGTCGTAAAGTCCTGATGCTACCGCTAGGTACGCGTTATGGAAGGCCATGCCACCGCTAGCGCAAGCTGCCTCAACCTTGCACGCTGCTACGCCCGGTATGCCTAGCCACGTGGCTAATAGAGCTCCTAAATGCTCCTGTCCTTGGAGGGGGCCTGACGACATATTTCCTACGAAAATTGCCTGTATGTCGCGTCGAGAAAGTCCAGCGTCAGCTATGGCGTTAGTTGAGGCCTCTACCATCAAATCCCTAAGGGAGAGTTCCCAGTGTTCCCCTATGGGCGTGGCTCCCAGACCTACAACGAACACCTTCCTCAAGCTATCACCTCATCCTAATATTCTCTCTAAACCTAGAGTATACTGCATAGTCGACGTACAACTTCCTAGAGATGTAATAATCGACCGTAGGGGCTAGTCCGCGCTTTTCAAGGATTGCATCCTGCACTAAGAGGCAGATGGCATCTGAGCCCGCGCCGCTACCGAATGAAACGACTAATACTCTATCGCCGGGCTTCGCGTGATCAAGCACGCGTGCTAGGCCTATTAACGAAGATGCCGCGTACGTGTTTCCTATAATTCCACTTACTAAACCGATTTCTACCTGTTCTTTGCTAAATCCTAACTTTCTTGCCGCTCTTAGTGGGAATTTGACGTTTGGCTGATGGAATACAACGAACTTGAAGTCGCTAGGCTTAAGCCCCATCTCTTCCATAAGCCCTTTCGCCGCAGCAACTACATGGCGAAAGTAAGCGGGCTCTCCCGTGAAGCGCGAAGCATGCCTTGGATACCTCTCCCCCTCTCTGCGCCAGAAATCGGGCGTGTCGGTAACGTACGAATAGGTGCCCTCTATGAGAGCTACGCACTCCGAGGAAGCCCTAGAGATGATGTAAGCTGCGGCTCCAGCCGCAGCCGTATACTCTAGCTCGTCGGAGGGTCTTCCCTGAGCTGTATCGGTCCCTATCGCTAATCCATGCTTTATCATCCCGCTACCAACGAGCCCTATCACGCTCTGCATAGCTGTCGTGCCGGCACGGCATGCAAACTCCATGTCTATAGCTATAATTTCCCTAGGTGCGCCAATAGCCTCGGCTATAACGGTAGCTGACGGCTTCACCGCGTAAGGTGGGCTCTCCGAGCCTACGTATACCGCTCCTATCTTCGAGGGAGGAATTCTCGAGCGTTTAAGGGCGTTTAATGCGGCCTCGACCGACATAGTTAACGAGTCTTCGTCAGGGCCTGGTACGCTTTTCTCCATTATCGGAACTCTAGTCCTTTCTCGCCCCCATACGCGCGCTATTTCCTCAGCCTTGATCCTGTATGCTGGTATGTAGACGCCGTAGCCGCTAATGCCGACGCTTAGAGACGTTTTCATGATTATCGAAGCCTCGGAGTTAGCCTCTTATATATCGTTTTCACGCCTAAAGACGTGAAGGCTAAGACAGAGCCGGAGGTGAAGGAATACGACTACCAGTGGATAAAATATAGAGTGATCGGCTATCTGATAATACTAGCTTTACTCCTCGCAGTAATAGTGCTAGCGGCGTATACGGCTAATCTCTCGGCGATAGAGGCAAGGAAGTTGTACGAGGAGAGTGAGGAGGCGTTAAAGGCTATCGTAGAGAGGAGTAGGACGCTTGAGGAGCTGGTATTGAACTTAACGCTTCAATACGCGGCAATTGCCTTATTTGGATACTTACCGCTGATCGGCTTCTTCTTCATAACTTACATTACCTACCAGGCGGGAGTTAAGCTTGCGGCGTACGCTATAGTACAGGGAGTTGATAGACTAGCCTTTATCCTCTACAGCCTTAGCGACGTCAGCTCCCTTCTAGAGCTAGCGGCTTTTTCGCTCGTAGCTACCGAGAGCTTATTCGTTGGGAGGGCTGTGCTTAAAGGGCGCAGCACTAGGAGGCTAGAGCTGCCTTTCTCGCTCATGGTTCTAGTCCTGTCCCTTTCGCTTCTAGCCCTAGCATCGTGCATTGAGGCTTCACTGTTAATGCCTTAAGCTCTCGAGCTCCTCTTCTACTAGGGGCCGGGGGTCCTCCAGTTCTCGTCTTATACCTCTAGGGTCCACTCTATACGAGTCCGGATCTCTGAGTATAGCTAAAGCGGCTTCTACTAGGTCTTCTGGCTTAACATGAAATATCGGTAGTCCCTTTGTTTTTAGGAACTCTACAGTCTCCAGCACCTTAGGGAAATAAGTGATAGAGGGCGTTCCTAAGAGCGCCGCTTCCTGAGCCATAGTAGCGCCGCCAGTCACCACTAGACACGCGAAGTACTCTAAATCCTGTATTAAGAGGGTAGGCTTACTTAGGAGTTTAACTTTTCCCCCCTTTCTAACCTCCCTAGCGAGCATCCTTTGTTCCGGGTAACGTGGGTAATAAAGCACCGTTACTTTCTGGGAAAGCTGCCTAATCAGCTCTCTAAATATCGAATTATACTTCTCCCTTGGATAGTAGGCCGCTTTGCTCTCTTGAGGCCTTACGATAGCGTAAGAAAACGGGTCTAAGCCGAAGCCCTCAAGGACTGAGGGCGAGGGTTTAAAATCTCTAATCCACGCTACCTCGAATAGTCCCTCAAAGGAAGATATCTTAACAAACGATGGGACCTGCTTTTCAAAGGCTTTTCTCGTACATTCGGGAACTATGACCGCATCGGCGAGTGTCAATGTAAGCCGGTTAACGTATACTGAGTGTGGTGAATCGTTAAGCAGGATTATTGGGAGTCCAAGGCCAAACGCTACTCTTGTGGCATCGGGCGAGGGGAAGCTTACGAGCGCTGTCACCTCCTCACACTCCCCGATTAATGTAGCTAGCATCGATTGACGTGCCACGCTAGCTCGAAGCTTGCTGAGTTTGCCAGCTCCTCCGTAGGCTCCAATAGAAACGTACCTACACCCAGATATTTTTAAAATATCGGATGTATAATCATACTCCCTTGCAGTTATGACGTGATTATAGCCCTTTTCTTTTAGAAAATGAGCGAGGGATGAGGCGAGGCGTGCCTGTTTAGGAGTTAGAGCTTCAAGCCAAACTACTCGCGATGGATGGCTACCATTCAAGCTCGCCTTCACCTTCTTCGATCCCCTCGAGCTCCTCCGTCTCCTCGCTCTCTTCAACGTACCCGTATCTCAACTGTTCGGATTGGCGGACTATGTAGACCATAATGAGGGAGGCCGCGGCGAAGAACGCGGTTATGGCTAGGCCTATGTAGAAGAACCTAGTGCGTACTTCCTCGCCCACTCCCTTGAGCCATGGATAGCCTCCCAAAACGAGCCTGCTCCCTCCTAGGTCTATCACTATGGGCGTCCAGTACAGGGCTATGGCGATCGCCGAGAGGCATAGCACCACTATGGCCGAGCTCCTCAAGGCTTACACCCTCATTACAAGGGGGTCTGTTCGTCGCGAGGTCTTCATCCTTTCGACTGGGACGGCGTCTTCATCCCCCTGACGCCTGGAGAATGGGCTTTAGATAAATGCTTCGATGAGTGCTGGCATACAGTTCTTGCTTCATTACTTTCAGTCACCCGTACTGAATACGGGTAATACCCCCGGATCAACTCCTTACTCACGCAGAGGGCTATGGGAAGGATATTCATTGACAGAGATAAGCTATCATACAGGTACGTCCCCAGCTCGCTGCCTCATAGGGAGGAGCAGTTAGAGATGCTATTCGCCATATTTGAGGAGGTAGCTGAAGGGCGCGAGATTAAGTACCCTAGATCAGCTCAGTTAATAGGTACTGTAGGCGCTGGTAAGACGTCCTCTTCGCTACTAGTAGGCGCTAAGCTTGAGGAACGGGCCAGGAGGGTAGGTGTTAACTTAAAACATGTATACCTTAATTTAAAGATAGAGGGGCTTTCTCCATTCTTGTTCTACAAATCGCTCCTAGAGAAGCTAGGCGTTAAGGTTTCTAGGAGCGTTAGTGCGGAAGAACTACTTAAAAAGTTTATAAAAAGGATTGAAGCTAGTAGGGATGAGTTATTTATTATAACTATCGACGAAGTCGATTACTACTTAAAAAACGTTAGGGGTTATGGCATACTCTACGACCTCACTAGGATCCATGAGGCTGCAAATGGCGTATTAGGTAAGCTCGTCGGCTTTATCTTCATCTCAAGGAGTAAAGAGTGGGTTAAACGCCTTGAGAGGGCGGAAGCTTCAACGATCGGAGGCCTCGTAATATACTATCCCCCCTACACTAAGGATCAACTGGTAGATATCCTAATGTATAGAGCCTCAGAGGCGCTAAGGCCGGGCGCGTTCTCCCTAGACGTAATCGAGTATATAGCTGAAGTTACGGCAACGTATAAGGGCGGCGACGTACGCTATGCTTTAGATGTCTTACAACTAAGCGGGATTCTGGCCGAGCGCGAAATGTGCTCGCGTATAAAGTTAGAGCATGTTAAGAAGGCCGTAGGAAGTCTAGAGCCCGTATTTACCAGCCTCGACATCGAGGCATTGGGCCTACACGAAAAGGTAGTGCTGCTAGCCGCGCTTAAAGAGCTTAGGAGGTCTAGGAGACCCTCACTTAGGTTATCGGTGATAAGGGAGGCATATAGGTTACTAGCCGAGAACTATTCGCTAGTACCATTATCCGAGCAGGACTTCGAGATTATAGTCGAAAAGCTAGCCGATCTAGGGGCTCTAGAACTCCGAGGCATTACTAGGATCTCCCTCTCGCCAGCTTTAAACGAGAGGTTATTGGAGGAGGCTATTAAAGAGGACCTCAGGGTGCTGGAGGGTAGAGGATGCCAGCCGAGGACGTCGAGGTAACGGTCGACGATAGAGAAAGGGGATCGAGGGTCGTTAGTGCTTTAGAGGCACTTGGAGCAAAGGTTTTAGTTGAAAGACTAGAGGTGGGCGACTACGCGGTAGGAAGGGTATGGGGCTTTGAGCGTAAGAGCGTCGATGATCTGCTTAGCTCAATAGTGAATAAGAGGCTCTTCGAGCAGTTAAGGTACCTTAAGCGCGCGTATCAGCACCCAATACTAGTGGTAGAGGGCAGCATTGCTAGGGTCTTGAAGAGACGAAGGTTCCTTCCGAGCCAGGTTTATGGCGCGATATTAGCTGCGATTGAGATGGGCGTAAGCGTAGTATTCACAGAGAATTACCATCACACTGCAATGCTCATATACACGGCGGCTAGGCGCGTAAAGCGGGCTACTGCGAAAGCCTACGTACCTCCCTCGAAGATAAGAGTGGTTAAGGCCAGTGCAAGCCTGCCGATCGTGCAGTTAAACCTCTTATCGTCGCTTCCTGGCATTAGCAGCGAGCTTGCGCACAGGATACTCGTGCACTTCAAAACTCCTAGGAGGTTCTTCAAGGCAACGCCTGCTGAATTGAGGAGGGTTCCTGGCCTTGGAGATAAAAGGGTGCGTAAGATCATAGAGATCCTAGATACCATGTACCAACCGCCTATAGATGAGCAACTAGCCTTAAAAGGTAGTGAAGGCGGAGAGTTAGAAGGGGAGGGTGAGCGTCGTGGTCACCAAAGATGATGTGTTAGCCGTGCTATCGAGAGTGTATGACCCGGAAGTACCCTTGAGTATAGTCGACCTAGGACTCGTATATGATGTAGAGGTTACTGGTAAAAACGTTAAGATAAAGATGACCCTTACAGCTCCTGGGTGCCCTCTAAGGTACTTCATCATCGATTTAGTTAAAGAGGCCGTAAAGAGGGAGTTACCTGAAGTGGAAAACGTTGAGGTAGAGCTGGTTTGGGATCCTCCATGGACACCTGAGCGCATGAGTGAGAGGGCTAGAAAGATGCTAGGGTTGTAGGTTATGTTAGCAGGTTTAGTAGGGTTAGCCCTAATAGTTCTAGCCTGGCTGGTATCGTTTGGCAAAGTACCTCCGCTAAGGCTATCGGCATTGTACGCTGCTGGGTCACTACTGCTTACAATTCATGCTTGGAGCCTGGGCGACGTCCCGTTTTTACTCCTAAACGCTGCCGCCTTAATAATATCGGTAATTAACATCGCGAGGGCACTAAGGAAGGGAAGAGGCTGTGGGAGACGTCTATCCGCCTAGCGAGGATACCGTTCTCCTAGCTAAATCTCTAGCACGCGAAAGAGGTAGGGGACTGGCGTGCGACCTAGGGTGTGGTGCTGGCCTTATTACGGTTGAGCTTGCTAAGAGCTGGGATGAGTGCCTTGCTGTAGACGTATGCTTCGACGCCTGTACAACGACCTGGCTTAGGGTGCGCAGTAAGGGGCTTGATGCGCGAACGCATGTTCTATGCTGTGACGGACTATCTGCCATAAGGGAAGGCGAGATATTCGATCTAATAGCATCAAATCCCCCCTACCTTCCCGTCGAAGACGAGGATGTCAGCTGGTCTGGGGGAAGGGGAGGCATTGAAGTAGCCGCTAAGTTCATTAAACATGCCGTTAAGAGATTGAAGCTAAGAGGTAAGATTGTGCTCGTTATATCCTCGCTAAGCAACCTAGAGGAGCTCATTAGGTTATGCGATAGGTTAGGGCTTAGATATAGGGTCCTTGCTAGAGAGCACGTAGGGCTCTTCGAGGTCTTATTAGTGATAGCTTTCTGGCGAGATGTTTTTAAAGGCGAGGGGGCTGAAGCAAGGGATGTACAGGCCGAGGGCTTATTTCGTTACGAGCGGAGCGGGGATAAGTAGGGTATCGCCTTTAAACGCCTTTGACTGCGCGCTTAGGGCTGCTAGGATCTCTCACCTTAACCTCGTAAAGGTTACGTCGATAATCCCTCGGGGGGCCGAGGAGGTAGACTACGTTGAGCTAGAGGCCGGTACGATAGCATTCGCGGTGTTAGCTTCGGAGGTGGGAGAAGGAGGCGATACGATTAGCGCTGGGATTGCGTGGGCTAGAGGCGAGCCTTATGGATACGTAATGGAGGCGCACGGCAAGGAGAGTGGTAGCGAGATAGAGAGGAGATTGATCGAAATGATGCGTGACCTCGAAGAAATGTCTAAACTCTCGTTAGAGCCTGCGAGGATTAAGGTAGAGAGCTTAAGAGTGCCAGAGGGGTGCTTTGGCGCGGTAGTCGCCGCCCTAGTTTTCGTTTAGCTAGCATGCTAACGTTTAAAGATCTCTCCAACAACGTAGAAAGGGTCGAAAGCATGGAGGAGAAGATCGTCGCTTACGTAATTATGATAGTTGAAGTAGGGAAGGAGTATGAAGTTTTAGAAGAGGTTAAGAAGTTCAGCGAGGTTACTGAAGCTCGTGTCGTGTACGGTGAGTTCGATCTGGTGGTTAGGTTAGAGGTTAATAGCATCAAAGACCTTGAAAGGGTAGTCATGGGACTACGAAGGATTAAGGGCGTTTTAAGGACGGCAACCTTAATTTCAGCAACGTAAGAAGTAAGGGGGGATGAAGAGCGCGTTGGTGACCATAGCTGTGAGGAAAGACGGGCGAACCGACCCCCGTTCCTTTCTACACTAGTAATGCGGTTAGACGCCCAAAGCTCTAAGCGATAAGTAGGTCGCGATCGCAAACGCTACTGGTAAAGGTAGCGCGGCTATGTAGCTTCTCTTTTCGAGCTTTCTCAAGGTCATGTAAACGCCCATGCATAGAGGTGCCGCAACTAGTAATCCCCTAGTTAGTGAAAGCCGAGGGTATAGCGTAGCAGCCGACGATAAGGCGCTGTAGAATATTATGTCGCCAAGCCCTATGCTAACGCCTCTAAAAGGCACAATGGCTCCCTTAAAGGGGTTAGTCCCCTTACCCCCTGTTTTCGTTCCAGGCCTTATACCCTCCTCAATAATGTGCTTTAGCGGCCCTGATCTTACCGACACGTAATCATATGCCGCTAGAATTATAGCTAAAGCAACTATGCTCCATGAAGGTAACATGACCGAAAGGAGCGATCCGATAAGCGAACCAACTAGAACTAAGATGAGGAAGGAGATTGCTTCCCAATTGGTGCCAAATACTATGAGTGTTGACACGAGCGAAAGCGATAGTGAAATGTAAAAGGGTGCATAGGGCGAGAGGTCTACACGGAGTAAGAAAGCAAGAGATGTTAAGATAGACTCGTAGACGGCTAGGCTTGATAACATAAATGTCGCCATAAACATTATCGTTATTATCTTCAGTTTTCTTAATTTCACTAACAGGAGTATTGTGAGTGTACCAGCTAGCATTGGCGCTATGAACATGACTGAGTTTAGGACCGTATGTAGGAGGTCTTCTTGCGTAAAGAACGGCGTTTCTATGATCTCCGTAAAGCCGGAGATTTTCATCAACGTAGCTCCGAGGATCCCCACTACTGTCGAGAACGCAGCCGGGGTCACGTGTACAATACTTACTCTGCGGTCTGGCAAGCTAACCACCGCTAAATCCGGAAATCGCCAGTAGACCTTAACCTCCTTATCTCCCTAGCTAGCCTATCCCTTATCTTCTCCTCTAAGTACCTTTCCCTCTCATCCATCATTAGCAGGGCCCAGACGGCTAGTGCGTGAGAGCAGAAACCCCTAGCTTTAAAGCCGTCACAGGAACAGGTTATACGCCCTTCCTTAACCCTAACTAGGTGGCGTCTCTCTTTTGAGATAACGTAGAATACGTCCCTCCTACCGCCGAACGGTACTACCCGCCCCTCTTCCAAGTATTTAACAGCCTTGTTGATAGCTCTCCTAAGTGAAGCATCCATCTCTTGGCTCAAGCCCTCAGCCCCTACTCGAGTAGTTAAGTGCTAGGGGATCGGGATACCCCAGGACTCCTCATCTTATCCGTAGGCATGACTCTCCTCATCTCCCCGACGTTCTTATAGGAGCTAAGGAAGGGTTAAAATTATTCGTTCACAAATACCTCTCGAAATGGGAAAGCCGCGTAGTGTCGCAAGAGGATACTATGTTGAAAGGAAGCTTGTTGCCCTCCTCTCAAGTAAGCCGGGTAATTATGTGTTCAGGATCCCAGTTAGCGGAGGATCGGCTAGGGTGAACTCGCCTACCGCTCTTCCAGATGTATTTCTCGTGAATAACGTTGAGGACCGAATAGTAGCGTTTGAAGTTAAGGGGACATCGCGTAAAAAGGTTAAAGTAAAGAGGGAGCAGCTAATGAAGCTCTTCAAGTTCTTAGAGCCGTTTAAGAAGTACTCCAGGCGTGAAGCGGTAGTGGCCGTGTGGTTTTTTAGTGAGGGCAAGTGGGTATTTAAGAAAATCGAAGATGGCCTATGTCCAGAGGAGGTGTGCATAACGGTAGATGACGAATCTAACTGGGAGCCCTGACGTTGAGTTTTTACCCCATGCTTCTCTTTCCTCAACGATGAGCGTGGTGGAGCGTAGGATAAGGGAGTTTGAGCGTATAGGTGCTCATAGCCATATTAGGGGGCTAGGGGTTAGAGATGGGAGACCGCTGCCGGTCGCGGACGGGCTCGTAGGGCAGATAGAAGCCCGAAAAGCGGCTTGGATCGTAGTTCAGATGATTAAGAGCGGTAAGATGGCCGGAAGGGCGGTGTTGCTAGTAGGCCCCCCTGGCACCGGCAAGACCGCGCTTGCTGTGGCAATAGCTAGGGAGCTAGGCGAGGACACCCCCTTCGTGGCTCTCTCGGCCTCCGAGGTGTACTCGGCTGAAATGAAGAAGACAGAGGTACTAATGCAAGCTATGAGGAAGGCCATAGGCGTGAGAATACACGAGTTCCGGAGGGTCTATGAGGGGGTCGTTAAAAAGCTGGAGGCTAGGTTCGATAGGCACCCCTATAATCCTTGGCAGCAAGTACCGGTTGAGGGGAAGTTAACGCTAAGGACTAGAGATGAGGAGAGGACGTTCTCCATTGACGGTAGCTTGGTTATGGAGCTACTATCCAAGGGCGTAAGTGAGGGCGACGTCGTTTGGATAGACGAGGAAACGGGGCGGGTGTATAAGGTTGGGAGGTCGAAGGAGGCTGCGACTAGCTATGACCTTACCAGCGTGAGGCTCGTGGAGACGCCTAGCGGGCCGATCCTTAAAGAAAAGGAATTCGTCCACACGGTTACCCTGCACGACTTGGACGTAATGCACTCTAGGGCTGGCAGCATATTCTCCCTCCTATTCGGAGGAAGGGAGGAGAGGGAGATACCTCCGGAAGTACGCCAAAGGGTAGATGAGACGGTTAAGCAGTGGGTCGATGAGGGTAGAGCGGAGCTAATTCCCGGAGTGCTGTTCATAGACGACGTCCACATGCTTGATATTGAGTGCTTCAGCTTCCTCTCAAGGGCCATGGAGAGCGAGCTCGCTCCTATAATTATACTTGCTACAAATCGAGGCTTTACTAAGATAAGGGGTACCGATATGGTTTCTCCTCATGGTCTACCCCTTGACCTGTTAGACAGGCTGCTGATCATACGCACGCGACCCTACACTAGGGAGGAGATAAGGGAGATCCTGAGGATTAGGGCTGAGGAAGAAGGCGTAAAGCTAAGCGAGGAAGCGCTTGAGGAGCTTACGAGAATAGGCTCTGAGAGGAGCCTTAGGTACGCTGTCCAGCTACTTACCCCCGCGAACATTTTAGCTAAACAGCGGGGATCGGGCGTTATAGGTCCTGAAGATGTAAAAGCTGCGTGCGAACTCTTCATTAGCGTTAACGACTCTGCTGAGTACCTTCGTAAGCACGAGGAGGCCTTCTTAAAGTAAAAAATAGCCTTAGCGTATTTAATATTTTCCTTCTAGTAGGATAGCTTACTAAAGCCGTAACTAGTATTGCGATCTGCCCTAAGTCAAGGTACAAGATTTCTCTGCCCTTAGGTCCTATAGCGTACAGTAGCGGAAATAACTTAACGCTAAAACCTAGGGATAGCACGACGTAGAGCTGAGCATAATGAAATGTCGTAAACGACGCGCACGCGCCCCAGAGCAAGTAGTCCAACATCTCCTTTTTAGAGGTGTACACTACTATGAGGAATAGCCAAATTATTAGTGATACTACAGCTCCCCTCCACGGTACATACCAGGGGAATGTTCTTGTGAAGGGGCTCTCTGTTAGGGCTTGCTCGATTGGAAGTGCTGTAAACGATAGTGAAACTAGCAATGGGAGGAAGGCGCATGCCATTTTGAGCTCCTTCATGGCCACATCACCAGCCCCCACGAGCTTAAGCTAAGCGCTATGTTAGCGACTATTAGCGATGCGAAGTAGATCGAAACTGCATAAGTTACCGCCTTAACTACCTTAGCATTGCCCAATATTCTTGAGAGGATAGCGTTGAGTATTAAGCCCCCGTCGAGCGGGTAGAGCGGGATCATGTTGATCACGGCTACGCTTATCGAGACTATAATCGACCACCAGAGTGCGTCGTACAGCTCAGGGTTAGGGTAGTAGTCCGACAGCTTAACTCCCATGAAGCCCCTGCTACTGTTGTTCGGCGAGGGAGCTAGAACTAAGGTAACCTCTACTGCTCGTCCCCGCCTTAGGACCCTCACCTTTAAGGGCCTTCCAGGCACCGTACGGTCCATGAATGCGCTTAACTCGCTTAACGAGCTAACTTTCGTACCGTTAAGAGCTACTATGATGTCTCCTGGTGCTAGCTTCCCATATGCGGGGAAGCCCTCTAGGGTTTCCAGTACTAGTACGCCTACGGGATGAACGACGATCGATGCTAAAGCTACTAATGCGAGGTAAACAAGTAAGTTAGCGAAGCTCCCAGCTGAGAACACCCTTACCTTAGCCAGCAAGCTCGCTTTTTTGAGCTCGTCTTCATCCGGCTCGATGAACCCGCCTACAAAGGGGCCTAGTAGCAGTATCCCTCCGCTTTTCAACTTGATGTTTTCGGAAGATGCTACGACCCCGTGCATAAGCTCGTGGGGAAGTATCGCGAGGAGGAAGGCTATAGCTAGTGAAGGGAGCTTAGCTAAGCTAACCGTGACTCCCGGTATTAGCGGCGATACGACCTCGCCCCTGCCCGCCGTCAGGTACGAAAGTAGGTTCGAGTGCAGGAACAGGCAGCCAGTAGCCATTAGGTAGAGACCGGCGAGAATGCCTACTAGCGAGAGCGCCTTCAGCGGGCCCCGGAGCCTTTTACCCACGGCCTCTATAGCCGAATTAAACCTTCTGCTCCTGAATATCACGAGTATTAAGCTAACCTCAATCCCCTTTCTCCTAAGCTTATCGCGATACCTCAACCACGCCGCATTAATGGCAAGGTAGAAGAGGAGAAGAGCTAGCAGGGTAATTAGTGGTTCAGAGCTTAACCTTAAGCCCAGCTCCACAGCACTCAATGCCATGTTCCCTCAACGCCTTACCCCATCTCCTTAATATGTAATCGCGGGCCTTAGGACCCGTCGAGTGTAAGGGCACTACTATCTCAACGGCTTTAGCTCTAATTAGCTTCTCGAGATCGCGTAAAGTTAGCAGGTCCAGTGCCGAGAGCCCTAACCCTCCTATTATCGCGTAAATGCGCTCATTAATGGTGCTAAGCGCTCTAATCGTGCGGCTCAAGCCGTGAATGCTACAGCCTACGAACACTACCAACCCTTTCCCTTCAAGCTTAATAACGTAGCATACTTCGCGCCACCACCCACCTAACTCGATCCGCCTTACTCCCCAGCCCTCTACTTCACTGTAAAGTGCACCCCTTAGGCGGCGGCCGGAGCCTGGAAGATAGGGGGCAGCTAGCGGTGCTCTGAGAATGCCCATCCCTCGCGCAGCTAGCACGGCGTTAGCGTGGTGAAAGTGCCACAGCGTTAGGAGCGCTAAATCGCATGACTCGAGCTGAATGCTAAGTTCTAAAGCGTTATCTACGAGAGCCTGAAGGAGCGGCCCTCCATCAAGCAGTACGCTGACCCTCCTCCCATCGGCGAATTTCACTGTAAGCCAAAGCGCTAAGCCGTGAAGAGGTATAAGGCCTGGAGCGCATGCTCTATCGTCGACCAGTACTAGCACCTCCAGCTCTTCCGCTGCGAGCACGCGATTTAAGACTCAGCGCTCCGTCAAAATAGTAGCCTTGGCCGGAGACATACTAGAGAAGGTATCAGCAGACCCCTCTACGCAGATAGTCTACAAGTACGTGGAGAGGCCGGCCTTACCAGAGCCCGGCCCGCCTGTAGAGGAGGTCGTCAGGTGTAAGGAGCTGGCAGCCCTCCTGAAGAAGAGGGGGATTACAACGCTTTTCAAGTACCAGGCCGAGGCCATTAAGCGTATCAGGGAAGGCAAGCACGTCTTCATAATGGCGGGCACCGGCACCGGTAAGACTGAGGCCTTCCTAATACCGATAATCGAGGACGTTCTATCCGAGCCCTTTGAGGGCACGAGAGCGCTGCTAATATACCCTACAAAAGCCTTAGCGCGGGATCAGCTTAGCAGGATGAACTACTACCTCTCCCCCTTCTTTGGGCTAAGAGCGATGACGCTTGATGGCGATACCCCCGATAGAATAAGGAGGAGCATCCATGAGTATCCGCCGCAGATCCTCCTAACGAACCCTGACATGATACACTTCTCCCTACAGTACTCCTCGGAATTTAAGGAATTGGTATCCCGCGCGAGGTACGTAGTGCTAGACGATATGCACGTGTATAGCGGTATCTTTGGATCGCATGTACATTACGTGCTTAGGAGACTTAAGAGGTTCTTAAGGGGCGAGGTAGTTTTCATAGGATCTTCGGCTACGCTGGGGAACCCCCGCGAGTTCGCGTCTAAGCTCTTCGGAGTAGAGGTTGACGTAGTAAGTGGAGGCATATCTAGGAGGGGGAGGATAATACACGTCCTAGTCTCTCCTAAGGGTAGGTCTAAGCTGGCCGAGGCTCTCTTCCTGTTGCGCCTATGTATAAGGGAGGGGCTTAAGACGCTACTTTTCGTTGATAGCCACCGCCTAGCCGAGCTCATTAAGCTGCTCGCTAGGAGGGAGGGACTTGAGGTTGAGGTACATAGGGCAGGGTTAAGGCCTGAAGAGAGGGAGAGAATAGAGAGGAGGTTCAAGCGCGGAGACCTGTTATGCGTTGTTGCAACGCCCACTCTAGAGCTAGGCATCGACATAGGAGATCTCGAAGTAGTGATCCTATATAGCGTGCCAGCAACCTTCTCTAGGTACATTCAAAGGACGGGAAGGGTCGGCAGGAGAGGGCAAACCTCCTACGTCTTCACGATACTAGGCGATGACCCGATAAGCTCCTATTACAGCCGCAATCCTGAGGAGTTCTTCTCTCGAAAGCCAGATCCCATATTCATCGACCCGGAGAACGAGGAGGTGATGTCCGTTCACCTAATCGCGATGGCTAGAGATTCTCCCTATAAGCCCAGCGAGCTGTCGAGGAGGGAGAGGGAAGTAGTTAACGTCTTAATTAGGAGAGGTCTGCTAAGGCTGACGAGAAGGGGCTATGTTAGGGTCACTAGGGCGGGCATAGAGTGGCTAAAGCCCAGGCAGAACCTTAGGGGCATAGGCGACGTTGTATCGATTGTGACCACTGAGGGGCGTAAGATCGGGGAGAGGGAGATGCCCATGGCTCTCAAAGAGCTGCACCCGGAGGCGATATACCTCCATGGAGGAACGCCTTACCTAGTAGTCGATCTTAAGGGCAATAGAGCCATAGTGCGGAGGATACCTAGAGATCTCCCCGTCGTAACCTCGCCGCTATTCTACACAATGCCTAGCGAAGGACGTGAGCTATCGTCGAGGCGTGTTCTAGGCATTGAGGCTACCTACCTCGAGCTAACTATCCTTGACGTGGTTTACGGCTACGTGGCGAAACGCTTCCCGACAATGGAGCTACTAAGCGAGAGGGTTTTCGATCGTGAATATACTTACGAGTTTAAGACTAAGGGGGTACTAGTACAATTACCTCCAATGGCTGAATGGGATACGATGTCTAATGCTGAGGCGTTTCACGCGATAGAGCATGCCCTGATCTCTGCAGCGCAGGTAGTTGTCGGAGTATCGCCTACTGACCTCGGCGGCATAAGCTTCCCGTCAGGGCACATATACATCTACGATTCATACCCCGGCGGCTCGGGAGCTTCTCTAGCCCTCTTCAGGAACTTAGAGGAAGCCTTCAGGGTAGCCTATGATATAGTTTCTAAGTGCAGGTGTTACGACGGCTGTCCAAGGTGCATATACTCTCCTTATTGTGGTAACAATAACAAGATATTATCGAGAAGGAGGGCCTCGACGATACTTGAAAGGCTCTTAGCAGGGAGGTTAGAGGCTATAATCGTGCCTAGGAGTGGAAAGCCCATAGTCTAGGATTTCTTAACCAGAACCCAAATCATAACGGTGTCTAGGGGGGTTACGTACTCTAGAACGCGTCTAGCTCCCATGGCCGCGAGCTTACTGGTTAGCCGTACTGAAATAGAGGAGCTTGCAGCTAACAATACCCCTCGACGGCGGAGGCTCCTGTAGGACGTCTCAATCATCCACATTGAAATTTCCTCGCTTAAGCCACCACATATGCTGACATCGTAGCGTGAGGAGGGGTTTAGCGGGAGGTAAGGCGGGTTTACGGTTACAAGGTCAAACACCTCATCGCGGAACGCGCTTGCCGAGTCGCAAGCTACTGGGGAGTAGAGGGCGTACAGGCCGTTTCTTAGGGCATTATCCCTGGAAGCCTTAAGGCACTTTAAATCAATGTCTGTGCCAACCACGAACCAGCCGGGCGAGGCTGAAGCTAGGGCTATTGCGCCTACGCCCGTACCCACATCGAGCAGTAGCCCTTCATCCTTAAGCCTAACTAAGGCCCTCGCGAGGGTAGCTAAGGCCTTAGTAGTTATAGTTAGGAGAGGGGTGAAGCAGTGACGAGGTACTGCTAAATCTATTCCTAAAGTCTTAACACGCCTTGGCGTAATGGCTAGGAGAATCCTTAATACGGCCTTAACGAAGGTAGCCCTTAGCCTCAGGCTAATGGGGTGAGGGAACATCGAGTTCATGCCGATTCAGCAGCTATTTAAAGCGGAGGAGGGGTCCAAGGTTAAGATTAGAGGGTGGGTGTATAGGAAAAGGGTTTTCGGAGATAAAGTATTCCTAGTAGTTAGGGACTCCACGGGCATCGTGCAGGCAGTAGTGCCAAAGGAAGTGTCCGAGGCATTTAAAGTGGCTGAGAAGGCGGGCATAGAGGCGTCCGTAGTAGTTGAGGGAAAGATCAAGCTCGACGCCAGGGCTCCTGGAGGAGTTGAGATAAGAGCTGATAGGGTAGAGGTCGTAGGCCCCTCCCATAGGTTTCCAATAACTAGGGACGCTTCTAGGGAGTTCCTCCTCGACATAAGGCATCTCTCGATTAGAAGCAGGAGGCTGACTTCGATCATGAAGATTAGGGACAGGATCTTCAGGGCCGTCCACGACTTCTTTAGGAGCAGGGGCTACTACGAGGTGCACTGTCCAATGTTCATAACGGCGGCGGTGGAGGGCGGTGCAACGCTATTCGAGGTTAAGTACGTAGATGGGAGGAAGGTATACCTTACGCAGTCCGCGCAATTTTACCTAGAAGCATTGATATATAGTCTAGAGAAAGTCTACACAATAGCTCCCTCGTTCAGAGCAGAGAAGTCGAGGACTAGGAGGCACTTAACCGAGTTCTGGCACGCCGAGGCCGAGGTTGCGTGGGCGCATCTACCGGACATAATGAGGGTTATGGAGGACCTGATAACGTACGTCGTTGACAGGGTGCTGGATGAGTGCAGCGAGGAGCTAAGGTTCCTCGGAAGGGATACTACCGCCCTAGAGAACGTTAAACCTCCTTTCTACAGAGTATCGTACGATGAAGCTCTTGAAATACTCGAGCGTAAGGGGCTGAAAGTTCCTTGGGGGGAGGACTTCGGCGCAGATGAGGAGAGGGAGCTCACCAAGGAGTTCGATAAGCCGATTCTCCTATACGGCTTCCCCGAGAAGGCTAAGGCCTTCTACCATAAAAACGACCCGAAGAGACCTGAGGTAACCCTTTCCGTCGACCTACTGGCGCCTGAGGGTTACGGCGAGATAATTGGAGGAGGCGAGAGGATAGAGAGCGAAAAAGAGCTGATCGAAAAGATAAAGAGGTTTAACCTAGATCCTAAGGATTACGAGTGGTACATCGATCTAAGGAGGTACGGCAGCGTGCCCCACTCCGGGTTTGGGCTTGGAATGGATAGGTTAGTCATGTGGATTGCAGGCCTTGACCACATAGTAGACGCTATACCCTTCCCAAGGACCATAAGGAGGATATACCCGTGAGTATTATCTAGCTTAAGTGGAGCCCCGGCCGGGACTTGAACCCGGGACCTGCGGCTCTCCTGGAGAAGCCTTACAAGGCCGCCGCGCCTCGGGGACCCGCCGGACCGTACCCGCTACGCCACCGGGGCTCCTTAGCATAAGGCTAGTACTTACCTTAAAGGTTTTTCCGAAGCTGGAGAGGTCGTCTTTAGTTAAGGGGTTAAGGTTCGTTTAAGTTTGGATAGAAGCAACGTTAAATCACCAGAAAGTATTCCGAGAATGGATGCCCAGGCTATTAAGTAGTCTAAAGGAGGATATGCTAGGTGCTCGAAGTTCCCGTCTATCGCTATCATAGCTACATGATATAGGGTTATTAGCACTAGGGGAGCCAGCAGTATAATCATCGCTAGTACGGGCTTTAGCAGCGCGAGTAGCCATACAGCTACGGCGTGGCCAATTACGTTAGCGTATGTGGCTAGCGAAATTAAAATACTAAAAGGCGTTAATGGGTGTTTAGATCTATAGATGGTAAAGCCTTTACCGTACTGGAAATATCGCTTAATGACGGCTTTAAGGTCTTCTCTATTTACGTGGTACACTAGCGCCCTCGGGCTGCAAATTATCGTGTACCCGTTCTTGAGTATGCGCTCAGCAAGGTCCATATCATCGCTGCCCAACGTGCCGAAGTCCTCGTCAAAACCTCCCACCTTCACCAGGACGTCCTTCTTAGCCGAGAAGTTCGCGGTAACTATTAGGGTGAGTCCAAGCCTTTTCCTTAACCGCTTGTACCTCCTATAGCGTGGTACTGGCGCGAACATCGAGAAGCACTGATACCGCGCGATGAAGTTATCCCGGTTTAGCGCTTCAACGGCTCCCGCTACGGCATCGGCTGAGAATCTCTCCATGTCTAGGATCACGTTCTCTAGCCAGTGTGGGGGCACGTAGCAATCGCTATCTACGAACGATACTACCTCTCCACGAGCTATCCTAAGTCCCGCGTTCCTAGCGCTATTGGGTCCTCTATCATCCTCCACTATCTCGACCTTAACCTCCTTAGGAAGCTTATCTAGCAATTCGCGATCAACGCTTGAGCAGGCAAGTATTACCTCACATGGCCTAAGCGTCTGAGCTAAGAGGGAGTCTATAAGCGGCTTTAGGCTACAGCTGGCGTGCCTGACAGGGACTATCACTGAAACCTTAGGGCGCATGCACATCCCTCGACTAATTGCTAAAGAGTTTACGACAAAGCCTTTAAAGAATATTGATAGCCCTGCTGCGCCGGCTGCTCTTGTCAGGTATTTTAAGTTTTCTGTCGCGTGTCTTGTCGTCACTAAGTTACATGCTTTAGAGCCATACTAGCCTTAAATAAGCCAGCCTAAGATGAGCTGTTGTGCTCTCTTAGCGGTGAAAAGACTTGAAAGAGATCACCTTCCTAGCGCTCTCAGATATTCACGGGAAGGAGGACATCGCCAAGTTCTTTATAGAATGGGTCAAAAAACAAAAACACAAATTTGATTTTATAATAGCAGCGGGAGATATAGGAAACCCTCAAAAGCCAGGCAGTTTCGAAAACATCATGAGCGCCTTAGCATCCCTTGGAAAGCCAGTTTACTACGTAAAGGGTAACTGGGACGTTAACACTAAGTGCGTTAGCGGCGCGCGGGATCTGGAGGAGTCCTCGCCGTTAACGTTTGGCGATATAGTAATCGTGGGTCATGGCAGAAGCGTTAAGCCGCTGGAGTTACCGGACGCCCCGGTAAGGGTACTAGTTACTCACTACCCGCCCTTCAGTATCATGGATAGAGGTAAAAAGCTAGATGGTCCCCATCAAACCCTACATTCTGGACTTCCTGAGATAAACTACCTCATCGAGCTATACAAGCCAAGGGTCCATATCTTCGGGCATAGCCATAGCTTCGGGGGAGTAGACCTCCTAGTTAATGGCACGCTCTTCATAAACGTAGCACGGCTAGATAGGACTTCACGTGATGGGTCCTATATAGGGAATTATGCACTGATAACGATTAGAGAAGACGGTAAGGTCTCAGTAAAGTGGTTCTTCTTAAATGGTATATGGAAGAGGTGTGGTAACTGCGGAAGAGTGGTCCACTTACCTAAGGAGTGGACTATTTGTAGGAAATGCGCTAACAGGGGAGAGCTGAGATATGTTAGAATAGAGGATAAATTCTCGAGAATTAAGCTATCTGTATTCGACTTAAAATGTAAAAGGACGTTGTTAAGGAAGATCCTTAAAATACCCATTAAAAGCATCAAGGATAAGACTGCTTTAGAGGATTTCCTAGACCTAATCATACTAAGGGAGGTTTCAGACGAGCTCCGAAGAAAGCATAAGTACGTGATCTCCCTTCCCAAGGATAGAGTTATAAACTTCTACGGTAAGCGGCAGAATGGATTAATAATACCATTTAGCGAGTACTTATTCTCGAGGAGAAGGGAGATCCTCGGAGATAGGTTATTAGCGCTAATGGAGGTATTCTCGCTAGATAAGAGGGTGCACGTGCTCTGGGGCGTTGATGAACTCCTCCTAGGAACGGGTAAAGTGCTCGTCATCTCTGGAGAGTACGTTCTCTTTAATGCAAGGCTCATAGAGTGCAATTCGAGCTTAACGTCTATCCTTCTAGCTCAGGGGTTTAGGCCGTTAGTCTATACGCTAGAGGTAACTACGAGCTATAGGAGCGTATCTAGAGCCCACGCGACTAGCGACGCTATAACCGGTATAGCTAGGTTATCCTCAATAGAAAACAGCTCAACTAATGACGTAGCAAGCGAGATTATAAGGGCTCTAACGGCGTCGACGCCCGTCAACTGCAATAGTAGCCAGAACGCTAACGTCGATGCTAACGACCCCTCTAAGCTACCTCCCGTTATCTGAACCCTGTGCTTACCTAACTTTAATCCTACTAGCGCCGCGATGGGGTCTATCACCGTAAGGGCCATAATGCCTATAAGCGCCTTATCGCCGAACAGGGCTTGGGAAGCTAAGACGCCTAAACATCCGTACACAATACCTATGTACCCTCCCTTCCTCTCGTACTCCCTTTCAATATGCCTTATCTGTTCCTCTACTAAGTTTTCAAGCTTATCAAACCATTGCTCGAGATCCTGTAGCTCTACTCCAGCTTTAAAGGCTCTTCCTATAGCATCGAATACTTTTCTCCTACTAACCTTAAACATATTTTTGAGCTCTATAGTTACAAGCGGCTTCTTAACTAGTATTGAGTGTATGCTAGCGGCGATACAAGTTAAAATAGTATAGAAGGCTAGTGGATCAGGCCAGCCCAGAAGATAAGGTAAGGCTAAGCTGATCGCAAGGGTTACGTGGACTAGCTTCCGCAGTACTGCGTACTTAAATTCGCTTGAAGACATCTATAGCGCCTTAGATGTCAACTACGCCTTCGTCAGTTATGGCGAATACGGTTTCCTTCTCCGCGTGCTTAGGGCTATCGATGATTCTAGCTATCCTCTTACCCTCTTTACCTTTCCTTAACCATATCCTATAGGTACATCCATGAGCTACTATATTGCCGCCTGCGGGCCTAAGCGGGTTGCCGAAGAATATGTCGGGGGCTGCCAGGACCTGGTTAGTTACCACGACTGCTAGCTCGTAGAGACTTGCTAGCCTGTGTAGCTGGCTTATATGCCTATTGAGTTTTTGCTGCCTTGCGGCTAAGTTCTCCCGGCCGGGGTACTCTGCCCTAAAGTGGGTTATCAGGCTATCGACAATAACTAGCTTAATGTTCTCTTTCTCTATAATCTTCTTAGCTTCATCTACTAGTAACATCTGGTGGTCGCTGTTGTATGCTCTTGCGTATACTATTCCTTCTAGGGCTTTTTCTGGGTCTATTCCCCTGTACCTTGCGATGCTTACTACGCGCTCGGGCCTAAACGTCCCCTCGGTATCTATGTAGAGGCACCTAGCCGAGAGCCCTCCACGCTCCGGAGGAAGCTGAACCATGACAGCAAGCTGATGGCAAAGCTGAGTCTTACCAGCACCAAACTCACCAATAAACTCAGTAATAGCACAAGTCTCAACACCACCCTCCAACAAATCATCAAGAGCACGAACACCAGTACTTATGTAGGCGATTCTACGCCTTCTCTCGTAATACTCTCTCGCCGTCATGAACAGCTTTCCGCCAGTTACCAACCTTTGTGCTGATCTGATAATCGCTAAAGCCCTCTCCTCTGAACCGAGTACCTCGGCTAGCTCGTGAGCAGAGGCGAAGGCAACGTCCTTTAGGGTGTAGTAGCCCGCCCTCCGCAGCTTCTCGGCGGTTATTCGGCCAACGCCCTCTATATCCTCTAGATCAAACTCCTCAATTGCCGGAGTCGGAGCCTCATTACTGCCGATAATCTCCTTCACTACCTTATCGTATTCCTCCTCTACGCTCTTTACACTTTTACCCGTGCTCCTCCTTCTAGGCATCCCTTAAAACCCTCGAATCTTGGAGAGGAGAAAACTATTTAAAGGTTATGGACATGATGCCCCGCCGGTGTCATAAAAATGTTTCTGACGCCGGAAGAGGAGAAGCTGCTCGACGGCGAGGCTGGACCCGCAATGGCCCTTGCCATGAAGGTGCTCGTAAAGGTGGGGGAAGTTCTTGGCGCTGAGAGGTTAGTTCGCATTTCGAGGGCTCACGTATCCGGGATTTCCTTCAAGAACCTAGGTGAAGAGGGGCTTAGTTTCCTCGAGGAGCTAGCTGGTAAGGGCGGTAAGGTGAGCGTGCCTACTACGATAAACCCCGCTGGCATGGACCTAGATAAGTGGAAGGAAATGGGGGTTAGTGAGGCGTTTGCGCGCGGTCAGCTCCGCGTCATCAACGCCTTAACTAGGATGGGCGCGGATCCACTGTTATCTTGTGCGCCCTACGAGTATCTAGACGTTAACTTAGGAGACCTGTTGGGATGGGCGGAGAGTAATGCAGTGCTCTACGCCAACAGCGTCCTAGGTGCGCGCTCGAATAGGGAAGGAGGTCCTCTCGCCCTCTTCGAGGCAATAGCTGGCAGGGCGCCTTACATGGGTCTTCTCACTGACGAGGGGCGTAAGCCGACGATCCTAGTCAGGGTGCGAGGGGAGATAGCGAATGCCGCAGCCCTAGGGTACTCAATTGGAAAGCTTGTAAAAAAGGGAGTTCCCTTTCTCGTTAATCCTCCGGAGAGCTTAAGGGAAAGAAGGGAGCTAAAGCTCTTCTTAGCAGCAATCGGCGCGGCTAGCTCTATCGGCATGGTAATAATCGAGGGCGTAACGCCGGGCTTTGAGTATCGTGATGTAAGCTCGTCCTTAGAAAGAATAGAGCTTGATGCTAAGGACGTAGAGGACATTACGTCGAGATTCAGGGGAGATCCTGAAGAGGCCGATGCTATCGCCTTAGGCTGTCCCCATCTCAGCATCGGCGAGCTCAAAGAGATATTGGTCTTTCTACGGAGAGCAGGTGGAAGATTGAAGAGGCGCCTCCTACTTTTCACCGCGAGGAGGGCGTATTCAAGCGCTCCGTCTATTGTGCACGCTCTTAGAGATCTAGGCGCTGAGGTGTACCTAGATACTTGTATGGTAGTTGCCGACCTCTCAGGTCTAGGCATTGACGGCTTTGTCGTGGACTCTGCTAAGGCAGCTTACTACCTATCCGCGCAGGGCTACGACGTAACCCTGCTATCGCGCAATGAGGCGTTAGCCCTAGCCGTTCGGGGGAGACTATGAGGAAGATCCGCGGCCGTCCGCTCGTAGAGGGGATAGCCACGGGAGAGCTACTAGTTTCCCACGAGCCGATCTCGTTTTACGGGGGAGTCGACCCTATAACAGGGAAAGTCGTAGAGCCAGGCCATCCCCTTGAGGGTGAGAGCCTTGCTGGCAAGATACTCATCTTCCCGTACGGCAAGGGTAGCACAGTAGGCTCTTACGTCATCCTGAGGCTAAGGCGTAGAGGACTAGCGCCAGCAGGCATAGTCAACGTTGAGAGCGAGCCGATAATAGTAGTTGGCTGTATGATCTCCTCAATCCCGCTCATGGATAGGCCCGCGGAGGATACCTTATCTTTAAAGACGGGTATTAAGGCTAGGCTAGTTGTTAAAGAGCACGAGGCATACCTCGAGGTGCCTTAAGGATGGAGTGTAGCTGCCATGAAAAAGCCTTAGCGCTAGACGAAATAGCTAGGAAGGTGGCTCAGTGCACTAAGTGCCCCCTTTTCAAATATAGGCGAAACCCGGTACCTGGAGAGGGTAATGCTTGTGCAAGGATAGTGTTCGTCGGTGAAGCACCGGGAAGGCAGGAGGACTTGGAAGGAAGGCCCTTCGTAGGCGCTGCGGGCAAGCTCTTAACGAGTCTCCTCCAATCGATAGGGTTGAGCAGGAGCGAAGTGTTCATAACGAACATCCTGAAGTGTAGGCCGCCAGGGAATAGAGATCCGCGTCCAGAGGAGGTCAAGGCTTGTACTCCCTATCTCGACGCGCAGCTCGATGTCATTAGGCCGAAGGTCATCGTATGCTTGGGGAGACATAGCGCTAGGTACCTGCTGGGTAAGGTGGGTGTTCACGCCTCCTCTATCATGAGGATTAGGGGTAAGCCTTATCGCGTTAAGCTCTGGGATTCGGAGGTGATAGTATTGCCCACCCTTCACCCCGCTGCGGCACTCTACAACCCGAGGCTAAGGGGGCTCTTAGAGGAGGACTTCGCCCTCCTAGGAAAGCTGGTCAGGGGAGAGCGGGCTAAGGGGCTAGACGAATTCTTCTAAGCCTTCTAGATATATCCTGGCCGCGTTAAAAGATGGGACTTTCGGAGCGTGATCCGATGAACCGGGCTCAAGAGGAGGTTAAGAAGCGCGTTAAGCTCTTCGCCTTCCTAATTAAAGCGCTAGACGGCTTTCGCGTAGGCTTCTATACCGACACCTCTAAGATAAGGGAGGCCCTAGTGGAACTAGGGCTACCTAATAAGCCGGTGGACTGGAATGAGGTACTAGCGGCCATAGAGGATATAGCCAAGATACCGAGCCGCGATCCTAGCTACGAAAGGCTGATAAGGCTTGAGCGAGCGGCTACGTGGCTCTTTGGAATAAGCCTCATCGTGCTCGTTTCCTCGCTCGTGCTGATGTTCGGGCTATCGAACATCTACCTATCCTTCATAGCCACCATGATAGCGTTCGCATTAACCAACATCGGCTATTTCCTAAAGGTCTACGTCAGCTACAGGACTAGCCAGATATACTCGCGGAACTACGCCCTCCTAGAGAAGAGGGGAACTATACTAAAACGCGCTATTGAATTGCTACTATCTAGGTTACGCGGCGAGCTTAAAAAGCTAGGAATAAGTCCTAGCGAGTATAAGATCAGCCTTTACAACTCAGACTACAAAGGCGTCCATGTTATTAAGAAGCCCTCCCTTATTAGGAGTCGCTACGTGGTCTCTCTCGCGAAGCCCTGAGGCAGTTTAGACATACTAGCTCTACGCCCCTCTTAACGCTACACGAATCGCAAACCAGCCTGCCGCATACCGAGCAGTAACCCACGGATAGGTTAGTGCGACATAGTTCGCATAAAGTCTCGTAGCATGCGGAGCACAAGTCGCCTACTCTGTCCTTGTCACACACGGCCCTACCGCATATGCGGCATACGCTTGTAGCCTCTGCACCGCATATCTCACAACGCATCCACAGCCTAGCCGAGCGCCAAAATTAAATTCTTGCATGTATAGTCGGGATGCGGTGAGCTTAGTGGGTTCTAAGCTAGACGCTGTGGACAAGAGGATAATTCTGACAATATATGAGTACGGTAAGCCGATATCAAAGCTAAAGCTACATAGGATAATCTACGAGTTGAAGAATAGGGGAGTTCGCTTTCCCTTTCAGTTCTACGGTGAGCGACCAATCGCGCCCGAGCTAGATGAAAGGCTTGAAAAGCTGGTGAACAGGGGTTACCTGCGGAAGCTATACTACACGGGGCCCAGTTACCTTACGCTATACATCGAGCTATATCGGCTGACCCCTAAAGGGCTAAAGATCGCTGAGAAGGCGGATATCGACAAGAGAGATGTCAAGAGGATTAAAGATTACTTTAACGAAAGAAAGAGTGCTAAGCTCCAAGCTCCCGCGCCGGGAGAAGGCGGGTAAGCCTAGTTAACCATCAGTTTTTAATCGCAAATACTCGTCATCCTTATTAGGTATTGCTCATGAGCTCAGTACCGGGCGAAGACGTCGAGGTTATTGAAATAGGAGTAGCTGACCTAGCGCTGCTACTCGCTGCGATAAAACGCCTTCAAAATGGCGTGAGCGCGCTTAAGGTCTCCATAGATTATCTAAACGAGAGGGTAGCTGAGCTTAGGGAAAGCGTTTCAGAATTCAAGGAATTCTTGGAGGAGCAGAAAAAGGTTTTAAGAGAGGAGACCGCTGAAGCTAAGAAAGCCTTAGAGTCGGCTACGAGCGAGCTTAAAGAGGTGGGTGAGGTTACTAAAAGAGATCTGAAGATAACGCTAGACCTCTTCCTAAAGGATCTCCAGCGAGAGCTATCCAAGAGCATTAAGCTGGCTGAAGCGGTTTCGGGTCTTGAGGCCAGCGTCCTTACGTTAAGATCCGAGATCGAGAAGAATCTGGCATCAACGCTTGAAGTCCACGGAGAGCTTAAAAACGAGATAGCGACTCTTAGAAGCGAGCTAAAAGAGACTAAGCTTTTCTCCCACGAGCTCGCTAATAACGTAAGCCTCTTAGAGTCGAAGCTGTTAGCTAAGATCAGGGATCTCGAGCTACTAATAAACGACTTAGCACTAAGGATCAGCGGACTAGAGTCTAAGGTCTCCGAGCTCTACAATAAGAAACGCTAGATTCATTATAGTTCTAAGAGGGAGATAAGCGGAGTTAAGGAACTAAAGGTGTGTACATGGCGTTCCTTAGGAGACGTGGGAAGGGTATTACGCTTGAGGACGTGATCAAAGCGATAGAAGCTACCAGGGATGAGATCGCTGAGGCCGTAAAGGAGTCTATAACTGGGCAAATAAGGACTCTTCAAATGCAGATCTCCGCCTCTATCGATGAGCAAAGAGCCGCTATAGCCGACTTAGTCGAGCTCCTCCAGCGGCAAAGCGTCGATATATCAAACCTAGTCGCCAAGTTTTCTGAGAACGTTAGCGAGCTTAGAACATTAGAGGAGAGCTTAAAGAAGGGAGTAGAGGGCATAGCACAGATACCCTCATACCTAGACCTCTTAAAAGAGGCTGTAGCGCAGACGCGCGAGCCGATCGAAAAAGCGCTAAAGCTGCTAGAGGAGCATACCAAGCTTGCAGAACTACTCCACACTACGGTTGAGGACTTAAGGAGCGCGGCCGAAGAGTACGTTAAGATAGTTAAAGAGTACGGCGAGCTAGCGGCTAAAATGGAAGTCTACAGCGAGAGGGTTAAAGAGCTAGAGGAGAGGGCGAACGAAGTAGCTGAAAGGGAGAAGCTATTAGCCGAAAAGGAACAGGCCCTAGCCCAGGCACTAGCGGCTATGAAGTCCTTCGAGGAGGAATTCAAGAAGGTGACGGCTCTTCAGGAGCGTCTATCTAAGCTACAGGAAGAGTTAAATGAAAAGGTAAAGCAGTTTGAAGAGAATGTTAGGCGATTTGAGGAGGAATATGCTGCTAAAATGGAAGAATTAGACAGGGAATACTCATCACGCATTGAAGAGGTAAATAGGGAGTTCTCTAAGAGGCTTGAGGAGCTTGAGCGCATTAAGAAGGAGCTTGCCGAGAGGGAGATCGAGCTCAGGGCGTTCGAGAGCCGCCTTAAGGAGGAGGCCGAGAAGCTACGCGACCTCAGGCTCGAGATAGATGCTAAGGAGAAGGCCATCGCTAAGCGCGAAGAGGAGTTGAAGAAGCTTACTGAGCAACTTAAGCTCAGGGAGGAAGAGCTTAAGAAGCGTGAGATGGAATACGTGAGGAAATACGCCGAGCTAAACGAGAGGGAGAAGGAGCTTAACGCTAAAGAAGCTAAGATCAATAAGCTGCTTTTAACATTAGATAACCTAAAGAGGGAAATCTCAGAGAAGGAGGCGCAGCTTAAGAAGCTTGAAGCTGAAGTGAGGGAGAAGGAGAGACTAATCAGGGAGGAGCTCGAGCCGTACAGGAAGAAGCTGATAGAGGAGGAGAACAGGTTAATAGGATGGGAGAGGAGGCTACTTGAGAAGGAGCGCGAGCTCGTCGGCTATCAGCGTATGCTTGCTGCCAAGGAGAGCGCGTTAATAGAGCTAAGGGAGAGGATTGAGGCTAAGAGGGCTGAGTTAGAGTCGAGAGAGAAGGAGTTCTCTGATAAGCTGAAGAGGCTCGAAGAGCTGGAGGAGGAGGTTAAGAGGCTGAAAGAGGAGAACGAGATGTTGAGGAGAGAGCTGGAGCGCTGTAGAGAGGAACTCAGCAGGCTTAGGGAGGTCTAAGTCGGTGCCCTTAAGAAGTACCTTAGGATAACGAGCGCGAGTAGTATGGCACTTATTACGACGTAGCTTAGACATGCGCCTTCTATGACTTTAAATGGGAGCACAGGTCCCCACTCCGGTTCCTCATCCTTTGCGGTTATGAACGCAAACACCGAGAGCGCTATGGAGAAGACTAAGAGGAATGCCGGCGCTATCGCGTGGTAGAGCGGTGGTAAATGCGGTTTAAGGCTAAAGTTATCGGTGAGGTAGAACACGCTTAATATCAGCGGTATGGGCAGTAGTGAGAGCGCTATGAGCAAGATGCTCGGACGGGATGGTTCGTACATACAACTCCCGCTAGCACGGGAGGAAGAGAGTAATATTAGGCTTGCGCTCTCAGAGCGACAAGCGCCCAGCTCTTGGGGGGCGCGCTATGAACGTCTCTAACTTTCATCTCTGCAAGTTAGCTATAGCTAGGCTCGTACCGGCTATAGCCCTGCTAGCCTTACTTATGGTACTACCGCACGTTAGCAGCGAGGTGGTTAGAGAGAGGTTCACGTATGCCGAGGTGTGGCTACTAAAGGACGGAGGCTGGTGTAAAAGCTACGCGTTAGTAATAGGTAATAGTTTAAAGATAGCGATGGATGGTGCCCAGCTCCTCTGCATAAGGGTCGACTCATTCTCTAAGGCTAAGCCCCTATACATAAGGTATCGGGGTAAGGAGTTTAAGTCAAGCGTTAACGGAGCCGTTTTAGTACTGGGGGATAGCCTACTAGCTAACCTAACGCGCCTAGGCATTAGCAAGGGAACGATCGAGGTAGTCTTTGAGGAGGGGCAAGCGTCAGTTCCAGTAGTCCTGCTACTTCAAGCCCCTACCGCCGTGACAGCTGTTACGGGCGAGAACGCCGTGCCGCATTACGGCGGTCTAGAGGTGTGGGGAGCTATCTTAAGGGCCGTGGCCATCTCCGATGGGCAGCTGGGCTCGGCGGGGCTAATTCGCGGTGCGCCCTTTTTCCTGTTAAACCGCACTAAGCTGGATAAGATAGGGGGTAAAGATCTAGTAAGCTTATGTGCCATAATTAAGGGGAAGAAGTTTAGCTTAGACGAGCGAGTTATCTCTGCGAACTTCACGCCGCTCTACGTGATTAAATGTCGGACAGAGGAGAGGCGTGTTTACACCCCGTCTACGTTACCCCCGGGAAACTACCTCCTGTACGTAAACCCTCCGCTTAACGCTAAGCTTAGAATTAAGGCGATCGCAGGAATGCTGGCGTCAACGCCAGTAGGAAAGCCTGCCCTCTACGTTCTCCGGGACGTTAAAGCGGGTAACGTGATAGCCGAGTATGTTCAACCTCCTAGAGTCACGGTAACCTCCTCGGTAACAGAGGGGATGGTACTACGCATCGAGGACGCGCGCGGCTACACCCAGGTGGCTACCCCGCCGATAAACCTTAGCCTACCCCTTAACGGGTCGCTTAAAGTAGTGGTAGCGTTATCAACTGCCGAGGTCGTAGCGGAGTACGTTATCGATAGCTTAGCGCCACGAGTAGTGATTCCCGTTCCGCTTTACAGCGTTAGCGTAGTGCTCAAGGGCGTGCCGCCTAAGCTTCCAGGGAACTTAACACTGGAACTCAGGAGAGTAAGGGGCTTAAACGTAGTCGTAAAGCGCGTTATAGGCAATCGCGTAGATTTAGGCAGGGTAGTTGCCGGAACATATCTAGCTAGGGTGTTGTGGAAAGGAAGAGAGGTTTCGAGAAAGCTAGTAAATATAACTAAAGACTTAGAAATAGTCATGGTATGTAAGCTCTCCATGGTTAAGCTGACCATAATGGCGGCTACGGGCGAGGCCCTTGACGAATTTAAAGTGAGGATCACGGGAGGCGATATAGTAGAGGAGGTAGAGGGCACCAACGGTAGTGCCATTATAGGACCATTACCCTACGGACGCTATAGGCTTACGATAACGCGAGGGGGCGTTGAACTGTTATCTGAGGAACTAGAGTTCTCGCAGCCAGAGGTCGCTATCAGCAAGATGGTTGACATCTATTTCGTCAAATGCGTGGTGATGGACGCCTTAGGAGCACCGGTACCGGGCGCAGCGGTCACCTTGCGGTTAAGAGGAAGCGTTAGGGCCAGCTGTAGAGCCGGAGATGACGGGAAGTGCACCCTAGAAGCATATGACGCTGGTAAGTACGAGCTATGTGCCACAGTACGGGGTATTGTAGTTGAGGAAAAGGCGTGTAAGCTCGTGAGCTTAAGGCGAGGCGTTAAGGTCTACGAGCCTATAAGGCTAAACGTCGTCTCCCTAAGGAAAGGAGTAGTATCATTAGGCGAACTATACTTAACTGCATTCCTAGCTGTGGCGGTAGCCTTAGCATATGCTTTGAGAAAGGCTTTACGGAGGAAAGGGGAGGAGGTAATAATATTAGAACAAGAGGGTTAGGGGTAGTTCGGCGCTGTCCGATGATGAGCTGGAAGGCGGAGATACTAAAGGGCATGGGGCTAGAGTGGCTAGAGCTGTTACCCGAAGAATGGCTACTACTGCTACTATCCCTAGACGACTACGAGCCTCTACTGGGCGAAGAGTCTCTGCATACGATACTCTTCCTATACCCCTATAGCCCCTTTAACTTCACGCCCCTCTTCATTACGGTGTACTCCCGAGAAGTTAGCAACGCGCTAATGGCTCTAGTTAGCAAGGGGCTGGTGAGGCGGGGGCTAGAATTCCGGGAGGCGATGCCTGTCGAAGTGTTACGTGTAACGGCGGCTGGGAGGCGCGAGGGGCTTAGGCTCATTGACAGGGTGAGGAGGAGTTGGCTACTTCTAAGGGGCTTCGTAGTAAAGAGGGGTAAGCAGGTGATAGACGAGTTAACCGCGCTTAAAAGGACGTATAACGGGCGAGGACCGGCAACGCTGCTTAAGCTCCTCTTAAACCACGTGGAGTCGGGGAGCGTAGTACTGGAGCAGAGGCTAGGTAGAGACGCGTGTAGCTATTTAAAGAAGGTCTACAGGTCGTACTTGAGAGATGTTGGAAAGAGAAGATTCCTCTAGCTTCTACGATTTAGCCATCATTGGGTGCGGCCCCGCGGGGGCTAAGCTAGCCGTAGAGACTTTGAAGAGAAGCGAGCTAAGAGTCGTAGTACTTGAGGAAGACGAGGTTGTAGGACGGCCGGTGCACTGTGCGGGGTTAATAAGCTTAAAGGGTTTAAGAATAGTTGTAGGTCCCGCGTATAGCGATGTAATCTTAAACTCGCGTATAAGGGGAGCTAAGGTCTTTTCTCCATCGGGTAAGTGCGTCTTCGTCGATGCGGGCTCACCTATTGCAGCCGCCGTAGACCGTGCAAAGCTGGATGCAGAGCTAGCCGCTGAGGCGGAGGGCGCTGGCGCCGAGATAAGGCTAGGTTGCGAGGTTAGAAGGGTATATAGGAGACGCCACTACTGGGTCCTGAGTATTAGCGAGGGGGGCTACGTTAGGGCTCGATACCTAGCCGTAGCGACGGGCGTTAAGCGGAGGATCCTTAGGGAGCTTGGCTTTTCAGCTCCTCGCGTAATCCCAGCCCTCCAGTACGAGCTTGAAGGGGTCTCAGACGTTGACCCAGAGTTCGTTGAAGTATACCTAGATAGGCGCTACTCCGATGAGTTCTTCGCGTGGCTGATACCGCTTAGCGAGGATAGAGTTAGAGTGGGTTTAGCGAGTCGTGGCTCCACGCTCACCCGCCTTAGGTTTCTCCTAGAGAAAAGCCCGATGCTAGCAGGCAGGGTTAGCCGGGCGCGTAGGGTTCGCGTGTATGGAGGAGGTGTGGTCGTTGGCGGGATCGAATACGAATTAACTAGGGGCTGCGTGCTAAGGATCGGGGACGCTGCTGGTCAAACTAAGCCGACTACGGGCGGTGGAGTGGTGTACATAGGGTTAGCTTCTAAGGCTGCAGCTGAAGCCCTCGCGGTGGGCAACTTGAGGCTATACGAGCTAGCATGGAGGAGGGTTATGGGCGGTGAGATTAGGGTTCAGATGGCGGCGAGGAAGATATTCAGCACCTTAGACAATGATGCACTCGAATTACTCGTTAGGACGCTGTCGAGAGAGAGCGACACCCTGTTTTTAGGACGGGAGATGGATGCTCAGGCGAAGCCTTTAGCTACGCTCGCTAGCAGGCTCCTCAAGAGCCTACTAAGCGATCCCGCAGGCGCTATGAGACTTCTGCTATGCTTAGTTAAGTCCGCGCTATCCCTTTAGCGCGTCTCGCTAGGCAGGGTTTAATACCTCGATAGCCTAAACCGCCCGATGAGGAACATTACGCTGAGAGTAGACTACATCCATGCTGAAAGGCTCTCCGAGACCAAGCCAGAGCACGTAGACGTTCAAGTCCAGCTGTCGATACCCTCTCGCGAGCCTAAATGGGAGGCTAGAAGCGTTGAGATACCCTATACCGCGACTGTCAACACGTCTCCGCCGATATTCAGCATCACAGTTAAGGGGCGAGCCTTGATAGAGGGGCCGGAGGAGGAGATAGCAAAGCTAAGGGAGGAGTTCTCTAGGAAGAAGGTCGCGATGGGAATAGTTCAGGCCGTAACATCGTTCATCCTCTTTGAGGTCGCGCTACTAGCGCGCGAGCTAGGCTTCCCTCCCACAATCCCCTCCATCTCGCTACCCAAGAGAGAACGCCCACCTCCTGGCATGGCACCAGTCTAGGCGAATAGATAGCTACGGTATATTCGATCCTCCAAGGACGAAGTCTCCCCAGGAGTCTAGTGCGTTTTCCTCCTCGAAGGAAGCCCTAAAAGCGACCTTAAGGCTGTCAGCAACAACCTGGAGAAACCTATATAAGGTGCCTGTAGCCCGGGAAAACTAGAGCCCCGGTCGTCTAGCCCGGTTAAGGATGGCGGCCTCTCGAGCCGAGAGCGCCTGCTCGGGTCAAAGAGAGCCGCAGATCCCGGGTTCAAATCCCGGCCGGGGCACCATTGCTCGTTTCTATCACTATCAATGCCGTAGCTCATAAATGGCCTGCACTAGCTGTAAGGCGGCTAGCGATGGAGGCTTAACTGCCGGCTGGTTGGCTAGTTAATGACTTTAACCATCGCCTGCCGAGATAATCGGTGGCGGTTATTGCTAGAGAGCGAGCGCACGAGGAGAGCTTCCGAGGAGGGGGACGCGTAGTTAAAGGAGAAGAGTATTTCGGTAGGCTAGCGGCTAATGCCCTCAAGGTTTTATCCTCTTCGCCCTTTCCCCTCTCGGCTAGGGAGATAGCGGACCTAGCAGGCCTAAAGCTTACCGAGGTCTACGCCGCGCTGGGCTGGCTGGCTAGGGAGGGGAGGGTCGAGATAATACATAGCG
Organism: uncultured Thermofilaceae archaeon; assembly: GCA_964489665.1. Lineage (GTDB taxonomy): Archaea > Thermoproteota > Thermoprotei > Thermofilales > Thermofilaceae > CAZAZN01. The sequence goes on along the minus strand of CAZAZN010000001.1, from coordinate 16,855 downwards.
GTAGGAGGACGCTGTTCAGGCTAGCTTAGCGGTAATATTTATTACCCTTTTGGTATCGACTAGCGGCAAGCGCGATGGTGAGGGGGGCTAGCTTAGAGGTTAAGGGAGTTAGCAAGAGGTTTGGCAAGGTAGTGGCGCTTGATAACGTTCACCTGAAGGTTAGCCCTAGCGAGCTATTTACGATTTTAGGTCCTAGCGGGTGCGGTAAGACCACGCTTCTGAGGATAATTGCTGGGCTAGAAGAGCCCGACGATGGCGAGGTTTATATCGATGGGCGCAGCATGAGGGGGTGCCTCCCTATGAGCGCGGTATAGGCATGGTTTTCCAGGATCTAGCTCTATTCCCCCACATGACGGTTCGCGAGAACGTAGCGTTTGGCCTAGAGGTTAGAGGCGTGCCTAGGGAAGAGATAGAGGAGCGAGTAGCCCGTGTGCTCGAGCTCGTCAAGCTCCCCCTCCCGGAGTATGGCGATAGGTACGTCCATCAGCTTAGTGGGGGGCAGCAGAGGGTCGCTCTCGCTAGGGCTTTAGTCCTAGAACCGAGGCTCCTCTTACCCGACGAGCCGTTCAATCACCTCGATTTTAAGATAAAGATGGAGCTAATCGAGGAGTTTAAGAGGCTGCAGAGGAGGCTTGGGGTCACGACGATCTACGTTACGCATGATCAGAACGACGCGATGCTTTTGGCCGATAGGATAGCCGTGATGAAGGACGGGAGGGTTCAGCAGGTGGGGGCGTCCCACGAGGTTTATAAGAGGCCCAGCTCGCCCTTCGTGGCCTTGTTCTTCGGGGACGCGAACTTCATCGAGGGGTTATCTCGAGGGAGGTAGGCTGAGGGTTAATGGAAGAGAGATAAGTGTGAGTGATCTCGGCGTTAGCGGTAAAGTCCTAGTAGCGGTTAGGCCCGAGGACGTTGAAATCTTCAAGGAGTACGCGGATGGGGGACTTACACTGGAAGGCGAGGTAGAGGACGTAGCGTTCCTAGGACCCCTAGTGAAAGTCATCGTTAAAACGAGAAGCGGTAGGCTTAAGGTGGTTCTACCCTCAAGGCTCGCAGACGGGAACGTAAGCGGTAAGGTATACGTAAGCATAAGGCGCGAGAAGTTAATGATCTTCCCGGCTGATAAGCATGAGGAGGTTTCTCCTCCTTTTAGCGCCATTAGCCTTCATCTTCGTAACGTTCTACGCGCCACTAGCTATAATGCTAGTTTACAGCTTCGAGGGCTTTAAGGAATCTTTAACGCTAAGCTACTACCGGCATGTATTATTTAACGCTACTTACCTTAAGGTCTTAGCGTACCCAGCATACATAGCGCTGCTAACGACCCTATTAACACTAGTACTAGCGTTACCAGCTGCTTACTACCTTGCTTTTCTAGCGCCCCCTAACGTCAGGGGGGTCCTGCTAATGGCCTTTAACGTGCCGATGCTCGTTAACTTACTCCTTAAGACGTACGCCCTGCTAAGTATACTTCAGCCGTTAGGGCTTGCCTACTCCTTCAAGGGCCTTATGGTGGGGATGGTGTACGAATACCCCCCATGCTAATGCCCATCTACGCGTCGATGGCTAGGGTTAACCCTAGGCTGCTAGAGGCCGCTGAGGTGTTAGGAGCTAGGCCGCTCGCTAAGCTAGCTAAAGTAATACTTCCAATCTCGCTACCGGGCATAGCCTCTGGCGCAGTTCTCGTGTACCTAACGTCCTTCGCGGACTTTGTCATACCGGCGATGCTGGGCGGCGTAGAGGGCTACACGATAGGCTACCTCATATGGGATCTCTTCCTTAAGTATAGAAATTAGGAGGCCGGATCCGCGTTATCCTTTCTCGTTACGTCATTGGCTGTGCTAGGAGCCTTCCTATGCGTAAAGTGGGGTGAGAAACCTTGGCCTTAGGGAGGACGGTCTTACTAGCTTATACGCTAGCTCTACTAGCATTTCTCTACGCACCAATAGTAGCGCTTGTAATATCTTCGTTTAATAGCTCTAAATATATAGGAAGATGGGAAGGCTTCACGGTGAGGTGGTACTTAGAGCTACTAAACGACGAGGACGTAATTAGGGCGGCTATTAATAGCTTCGTGGTTGCACTTCTACCGGCCTTAATCTCCACGTGTCTCGGGGCATTGGCGGCTTACTACTCGGCGAGGATGGGGAGTTCATCGCTCGACCCCGTGTTTTATGTTCCAATTGTAATTCCCGAGATAGCTGAAGCGTTTTCGCTCCTACTCCTCTTTTGCTGGGCCGGAGTCGAGCTAGGCTTCCTTACCGTCCTGATAGGTCATACGGCGTATAACGTAGCGTACGCCTACGTAGCCTTAAAGCCTTAGTTCGAGCTAACTCCTAGGCGATTAGAAGAAGCTGCTATGGCCCTAGGCGCTAAGCCAATTCATGTGCTTTTAAAACTACTAGTGCCCCTAGCTACTCCCGGCCTGCTAGCCTCCCTCCTAGTAACGTTCACGATGTCATTCAACGACTTCGTCAAGACGGCTTTCATCACAGGGCCTGGCTTCAAAACACTCCCCTTAGTGATATGGGCGAGGGCAGCTAGAGCTAGGGCCACGCCCTCCCTAAACGCCCTCGCTACGAAGCGCGTACCTCTACGTTAAATCATGCGCTTAGCGTTAAGCGCTAGCCTCCCCTAACCTCGGTCGCGATGTACTCTAAGATCTTAAGCTTCTTCACGTCTAATATCACGGGTAGCCTTAACTCCTTCAGGCTAGGCGGGTATATCGCGGGGTTCTCTAGAATCTCGGGGGAGAGCATGTTCTCGACGAGAGATCTCTTAAGCGGGTTAGGGTAGCAGGTGCACGCCGTGTTCGCCGCGGCAACCTCGGGCTCCAGCATGTAGTTTATCCACGCGTAGGCGAGATCTACTTCGCGAGCGCCCTTAGGAATAACCATTAAGTCACACCACATTAACGCGCCCTCCTTTGGGCGACGTACATGACGGCTTTTTCCTCCTCCTGCGCTACTAGCACGCCACCGCTCCACGCCTGCGCAACGTAGATATCGCCCCCTAACCAGCCCGGGCACGTACTGGCTAGCGCCCCAGTAGCCTGCTAGGAACGGTTTCTGCGCCTTGAGCAGGTTAACCACCTTCTCAACGGCTTTCTCGCTCCAGTCGTCTAAGTCGATGCCGAGGTATAGCTTAGCTGCCTGAACGACCTCTAGGAACTCCTCTAGCATCGTCACCTTTTTAGAATACTTGGGGAGGAAGTACTCGGTATCAAAGACCTGCGCGTAGCCCTCCACCTTGTCTTCTACGAATTTAGTGTTAACACCTATCCCCGTAGTGCCCCACATGTAGGGAACGCTGTAGCTTAACCCCTCGTCGAAGGGCAGCTCAAAGAATATGGGCTCTAGGTTAGAGAGGTTAGGCAGTTTACTGTGGTCGAGGCGTCTAACGAGCCCTAGCTTAATAGCCTCGCTAAGGTAGGAGTTGGCTAGGACGATGACGTCGTAGCCTCCTCCGCCAACTCTAAGCTTAGCGAACGCCTCCTCTGCCGCCTCGTATTCATCGTAGATCACCTCGACGCCATACAGCTCCTCAAAGCGGTCTATAACCTTAGGATCAATGTAGTAGCTGTAATTGTAGACCCTTAATGTTCTCTTTCTCATGAGGAGGCTTAGGCCCCCTCCAACCGCCGCTATAGCGGCTACCCCTGCTAGCAACTTCAAGAACTGGCGTCTCGTTATCCTCACCGGGTTAGATCGGGGGTTAGGTTTTAAGCTTGGCGAGGCGAAAGTGGTGCGCTCGGTGGTCTGTTTGATAGAGGGGTTTCTAAGGGCAGCGCTAATAGCCTGGGGGGCGATTGTTCGTAGGCCATTAGGCCTATGTGACTCGTCAGACCTCGACGGCATAGTCTGCGGAGCCTTATTCAAGATGAAGTATCCTGAAGGAGTCTTGGTACTAGCTCCTCCCAGCGTTGTTAAGTCGAGCCAGCTGGTAAGACTAGTTAAGTGGGAGTTCGTAGCGGACCTACCGTGCCCTGGGAGGGCGAGGATAAGGGCGGATCACCACGCGTCGAACAAGCCATGCGCCGATGAGGAGTTTTTCGACCCAAGCGCGCCTGCCGCCGCCGTTCTAGCTATAAAGGCGCTCGGGCTAGAGGAGAACCCCTTAGCTAAGAGGCTTGTAGAATTAGCTGTTGAGTCTGACACTGCCAGGCTTAAGACGAAGGAGGCTATCCTGCTATCGTACGCCGTTAAGGGAGCGGATCTACAGGGGCGTATGTTCTTAGCGAGGGAGCTTGCGAGGAGAGGGCTTAAGCTGTTAGAGGACCCTAGGGTGTTAAGTTGGGCTAGGCGCTTCGAGGAGAGGATTAGGCGTACTAACCAGCTTTTGGAGAGGTTACCGGTAAGGGAAGAGGCAATTATCGTATTTGAACGAGACCTCGGCTTAGCCTACAGGCATCTGTGCATAGAGCTTGAGAGGAAGGGGGCTAAGCTAACGTACGTCCTCGTACCTAAGGGCTTGTTCACCGTGAGGCTATATGCGGGTGCGCGGCTAGATGGTCCCTTCGATGCGTCAAAGCTTGCCAAAAGGCTTGGAGGAGGGGGCCACAGGTACTCTGCGGGCGCTACAATTAAGGCTATCCCGAGGGCTCGCGCCTTGAAAGCCGCTATAAAGGTCGTTGCCGAAGAGATAGGAGTCGATGCGCGGGCAACGATCGTTAGGGGAGATGGGAGCCTATCTGAGGTGAGGTTAGGCGAGTTATTATAGGCGTGTAGGGAAGTGAGAAGAGGAGCTTATGGCGCAGCTAGTAGTGCTCGTAACGGGGTTGTTACCCACCTCCATAGGTAAGACAAACGTAGTAGCCGCTATAGCGGCAGGGCTTAAGCGCGAGGGCGTTAAGGTGTTAGCGGTAAAGCCCTACGCTCTCTTCGACTGGTTTACGGACTACTCTTCCACGCTACTTAGCCAAGAGCAAGGGCTGCCTCTATCAGGCGATGTCGTAAGGCTTAGGGAGGCGGCGGGCGCTAAGGAGGGCTATACTCTGTTAAATCCCGTAAGCCTAGTAAGCGCCCCCCTCGTTCCAAGAACGTTTATCGAGGCGAGATCCCCCTCCTCCTACTACACGCTTCACGGCGATCCCTACAGGAGGTTAGTCCTAGCGAGAACTACCTACTACATGGAGGGGGCCTACAGCGTCGTCTACGTTAACAGGTGGCCGCTCAACAGGGGGTTGGTGAGGATCGACGGCCAGGTACTCGGCTCGATGATTAGGAGGGCCGCTAGAGTCTACGAGTTCGCAACGTTAAGGGACTTCAGAGAGGTCGTGGAACGCGCCGCATACCAGGCGTTGAGGAGCGTTCTAGGCTATCTAGCGAATAAGTATAGAGCGCTCGTGATCGAAGGTTTCAGCGACCTGGCTTGGCCCCTCCCAGCTGATATGGGCGTGAGCGTCGTCATAGCCGTAGCACCAGGAGAGGCGTTAATCTATAGTGCGGACAAATATAGAATGGCGGTTGCGCTTAAGAGGGGGTCCGTTGGCGGGATTAGGGACGTTCTGCTTAAAGACATATTCAACCTCCTCAATCCCGAAGCCATATTTGACCTGCCGCCAGTAGCCTCTAACGAGCTACCGGAGAGTTTAGTAGAAAAATACAAAGACCTAATAGGCTACATGCTAGAGCTCCTCGAGGCCTATTAGCGCCCTTCCCTAACGCGAGGTACCTGCCTCGGCACGACTGGATAAGGTAGGTACTCCACACCCGGACGGTTTATTGGAGCTTGCGGGAAGAGCTCCATAAGCTCGTAGACTTCCTCTGGAATCTCCATCTTAACGGGGAGCCCGAGCTCCCTAGCCTCCTCTGCGGTGATCGGGTAGTCATGGGTCCACCTTCCCTCAGTGAGTAGCTTAGCTATCTCCCTAGCTCTGTCCTCGGGCATCTTATCCCTAAGCAGCCTGACTATGACCTCCTGAACTTCCTTTAGGGCCTTCTCAGCAATATCCGCCATTATAAGTAGCTTGTCGGATGCCTTGTCACCCTTAGCCTTAGCGGCTTTAATAATCGAAGGAGCTGGGACGTGGACGCCAGGCTCTATTGCTAACTGCGGGTCTAGGGGGCCGAGTACGGCGTTCGGGTCCATCCATATCTCGTCAGCTGCAAGAGCGATTAGGGTACCACCGCTCATCGCGTAGTGGGGAATTATGACTATCTTCCTCCCTGGGTGCCTCTTAAGAGCCATCGCTATTTGCATCGCGGCTAGAACTAGCCCGCCCGGGGTGTGGAGTATGAGCGCTATAGGCATGTTAGGCGGGGTAGTGTGAATAGCCCTAATCACCGCCTCGGAGTCGTTAATGTCTATGAACCTGTAGACCGGTATCCCGAAGAACCCTATCCTCTCCTCCCTATGTATCAGCGCTATCGCGCGAACGCCGTACTTCTTCTCGATCTTAGCTAAGAGCCTAAGCCTAGCCGCTTTAAGCCTCCAGAAGCTGAAGGAGGGCGCCATCACCAGTACGAGCAGGAGTAGCCAGAACATCAGCCCTAGTATGTCGATCATGCGCGATCACCCGGTTCCCTTCCTTTAAGAGGCTTTAAGAATATAACATCATCCTCGTAGGCGTAGAGGGCATGTACCAGGTCGTATGCTTTAAACGCGGGGATCTCCCTGTAGCCAAGCTTTAAGAACAGCCCCCTCGAGGCTACGTTTTCAAGGCGTGTTGACGCAGCGGAGTACTCAAGCCCCCATTTCGCGAAGATGTCCTCTGCCGCTTTCACAAGCGCGCTGCCAACACCCATACGCCTATAGCCGCTTAGCACCGCTAAGTAGTAGATTACGCCCACTCCCCCTAGCCTGGCCACGTAGGCTGAGTAGAGCTCAGCGAAGCCGACCACGTCTCCTCTAAGCTCAGCGACTATAACGTACGTATATCTCAGCCCTTCGAGCGCCCAGCGCTGATCCCAGTAGTCGAAGCTATCCCTAATTATCTTCTCTAAAGCCCGGTAGTCGCTCCTCCTAGCCGGCCTTACGATCAGCTTAGACAATGCCGGCTCCCTCGAGAACCTGCCTAAGCGACTTGGCGATGTAATCGGCTAAAACCCTACGGCTGTGGTCGAGTTCCCTTAAGCTAGCTAGCATTTTCCTCCTAGCCAGTAGCCTAGCTATCCTGGTGACGTCGAGCGATGGGAGCACTTCTTCTTCTCCTGGTATTACCCTATAGCCAGGTAGGCTTGCTAGCACCTCCTCTACGCCGCTCCACTCTCCCCTCTCGGCCAGCTTTAGGGCTTTCCCTAAGGCTTCTACGTCCTTAACCGCGAGTAGCTGTGGGGCGTAAGCGGAGGAAAACGGTTTGTGGACTTCGATGTACCTGCCCTCAAAGACCGCCTTACACAGCGCTGCCCGTAGGGCTCTAGCCTCTAGCTCGCCTATGCTAGCCCTCTCAATGGCTTCTCTAAGCCTTCTAGCCTCCTCGCTAAGTCCCTCTATTTTCTTAAGCTCCCTTGTGATCCACTCCTTAAGCGCTGAGTACTTCATAAAGGAGCATCCACGCCGGGTAAGCTCGCTGATAACGGCCTTAGCCGCCTTTAAGCTCTCAACTACCGCCCCCCACTCAACCCTATGTGGAAGGTCCTCGCTAGTGTGGTAGTACTCAGCGTACCTGTCGATGCTGTGGAAGGTCATGGAGGCGATGCCCGCCATGGTGAACGAGTAGCTGTCGAAGTAGGGTAGGTCTATAGCGTACTCGAAGCTAGGGCCGAGGAGACCTATTAGAGGTTCTAGGAAATCGGGCCCGCTAGCGCACACCTGGACGGGCTTCCTAGCCGGCATGTCGAAGTTTATGACGGCTACTAGCTCCTCTAGGTCTCTAGCGCGTAAAGCTCTCTCCACGTACACCCTAGAGCCCCACAGCCAGTACCACGCGCTGTACCCTGGAGCGCCCGATTCTTCGCCGCTAAAGCTGATGAAGCGCAGTCCCTCAAGCTCTCTAAGCTCCTCTGCCAGCTCGAGCACGAGCCCTACGCCCAAGAAGTCGTCGGCAAACCCCGCGAGCCACCTATCGTGGTGGGCGGTTACGAGGATTCGTGGCTCACCACCAGTATCCGCCTCGACCGTAAAGGCGGTAGCATCGTGGCGCACTGAGGTCTCTACGTAAACTCTCACCCTAGCCTTACCCGATAGCTTAGCTAGCCTGAGCCCATCGCCTCGCTTAATAGCTACCACGGGAACTGGAGGCGGCGCGGCAGGCCCCCAATCGTAATCCTCGGAGACTACGATTACTATCCTACGCAGAACGCCCGGGTAAGCGTCGAAGACTACAACCGCGCTAGCCCCTCTAATTACAGCCTCCCTGTACTGCCACATCACGTCATCGAGCTCCTCCTTAAACCATTCCATCAGGACTACCTTGCCCTCCGCGCTAACGCCCTGCCAGTCCTCGGGTCTAAACCCGCAACCGACGTATACTAGCTCGGCCTCGACGTCCCCTGAGGGGCTGTAGGGAAGGGCCACCGCCTCGACCCTCTCGCCGTTAACCTCGACGAAGGCCTTCCTCTCCTCCCAGGATGTGCAGCTAAATGGCACGAGCCTAGAGTCTAGCCCAAGCTCCTCAAACCTCCCCTTCAAGAACTCGGCGAGCTCCCTATCGCGCCTAGAGCCCGCTACTACGTCGCCCGGACCGCCTGTAGCCTCGTAAAGCTTGGCTAGTTTCCGCGACGCCGAGGCCACGTGTCGTTCCTGTGCAGGTAACTGATAAAGCCGTGTCTTGTAGAAGTGAGACCGGTGAGCGGCGTGTCCGAGGAGAGGGAGAAGCTGGAGGCAGCGCTCGACTACGTCGATTCAGCCATTGACATACTAAGAGAGTTGGCTAGCTCTAGCAGGGAGTGGGCTGACGCGCTAGAGGACGCCCTCTACCACCTCGAGGAGGCGGGTGAGGCACTGAATAGGCTATTATCCAGCACCTAGTAACTTTTCCTGTAATGGAGCACCTGCTCAGCTATCCCACAGTAAAGGAGAGTCCTTTTTACGAGAAGGTTAGAGGAGGTAGGATAAGGTGCCTTGTTTGTGAGAGAGGTTGCATCATAGCTGATGGTGAGAGGGGGTTCTGCGGAACGAGAGCGAATATAGGCGGAAGGCTATACACGCTCGTTTATGGCGATCTAAGCGCGCTTGAGAGCCGGCCAATAGAGATCAAGCCCTTCTATCACTTCTACCCCGGCTCCTCAGCTCTGACCTTCTCTACGTGGTCCTGCAATTTCAGGTGCCCGTGGTGTCAGAACTTCGCCATCTCCACGGCCCTGCCCGATCCCCCCTCGGCTAAGTACGTTCCCCCTAGCAAGCTGGTGGAGATCGCGATTAAGCAGGGGGATGACGGGTTGTGTGCAAGCTTCAACGAGCCGACGCTCCTGCTAGAGTACACGCTTGACGCCTTTAGGCTAGTGAGGGAACGCGGGCTTTACTCCACCTACGTCTCGAATGGCTATATGAGCGAGAAGGCCTTAAAGGCCCTCGTCGAGGCAGGGCTAACGGGGCTTAAGGTTGACGTAAAGGGAGACGAGGAAGTCTACAGGCGAGTTCTAGGCGCGCGATGCGAGGTTCCGTGGAGGAACGTGAAGCTCGCTAAGGAACTAGGAGTGCACGTGGAGGTAGTATTCCTCGTAGTTACAGGGGTCTCAGATCGGGAAGACGTTATAAGGGACGTTATAGAGAAGCACTTAAAGTACGCTGGAGAAGACGTTCCACTCCACATAAACAGGTACTTCCCTGCCCATAAGTACTGGGAGCCGCCTACGCCCGTTGAAGTGCTGGAGTGGGCATGCGAGCTAGCTAGGCGCGAGGGAGTAAAGTTCGTCTACTTGGGCAACGTCCCCGGGCACAGGTATTCGCATACCTACTGTCCCCGCTGCGGTGAGCTGCTGATAAAGAGGTACAACTTCGATATAATCGAGTATAGGTTGACGGAGGATAAGAGGTGTCCGCGCTGCGGGGAGGAGATACCGATAACGGGCAGGTACGTGAGGAAGGGGCTAAGGTGGATTCACCTACTCTAACCGCGCTGTTACTGCTAACGCTAAAGGGCTACTTCAGGTCCCACGGTAGAAGGATCCTATCGCTCGCTAAGCTGTTAGGGCAGGAGAGCGTCGAGGTAGAGTCTAGGGCCCTTTACAGGTACTACGATGCCTCCCCGCCCTACCCTCAGCGGCTGGAAGACCTCTTAGGCTTGATCCTCTCTGGCGATAGCGTACTAAAGGAGCTGCGTGAGCGGGGCGTAGAGGTGGGAGAGGGCCCTAGGGGGCGTTTCCTGAGGGTTAAGCTTAAGCTCATCGAGGAGCTTCTGGAGGAGAGCTAGGTCTGGGGGACTCCGCGAGCCATGATAACGTACGCCACGAGGGAGTATAGCAAGGAAGAAGTTCTCAGGGTACTTAACCCGCTCGTTGTGGAATGGTTCGGCTCTAAGTACGAGGACCTTACCCCTCCCCAGAGGTACGGCATAATGCCGATAAGGGAGGGCAAGAACGTCTTAATATCCAGCCCAACCGGGACTGGTAAGACTTTAACCGCGTTCCTAGTAATAATTAGCGAGCTCTTCGACCTCGCTCAGCGCGGAGAGCTGGAGGGCTCCGTCTACGCGGTCTACGTCTCCCCGCTAAGGGCGCTTAACAACGACATCTACAGGAACTTAGAGGAGCCGTTAAAGGAGATCTACGAGCTAGCTAGGAAACGCGGACTCGATATACCCGAAGTAAGGCACGCCGTTAGGACGGGCGACACTCCTCAGTCTGAGAGGCAGAAGATGCTTAGGAAGCCTCCTCACATACTGATCACCACGCCTGAGACCCTCGCCATAGTCTTGGTGGCACCTAAGTTCAGGAGGAAGCTAGCTACGGTTAGGTGGGTGATCGTAGACGAGGTTCACGCGCTAGCCGAGAGTAAGAGGGGGGTCCACCTAACGCTATCGCTCGAAAGGCTTAGGGAACTCGTAGGAAGGGAGTTTCAGAGGATAGGGCTCTCGGCGACGATAAATCCTCTAGAGGAGGTCGCCCAATTCCTCGTAGGCTACAACGACGACGGCACGCCCCGCGACTGCGTAATAGTCGACGCTAGGTACGTTAAGCGCAAGGACATTAAAGTGCTAGCCCCAGTCCCTGACCTAATCCACACCCCCGCTGAGAGGGTCACGAGGAGGATGTACGAGCTCCTATACGAGATAATCAAGAGGTATAGGACGACCCTGATATTCACGAACACTAGGAGCGGGACCGAGAGGGTCGTATTCCACCTCAAGCAGCTAGCGCGGGAGAGAGGCGACCTAGACGAGGACGCGATCGCGGCTCACCATGGCTCCCTCTCTAGGGTCGTCCGCCACGAGGTGGAGGAGAGGCTGAAGAGGGGGGAGCTTAAGGCTATAGTTAGCAGCACGAGTCTCGAGCTCGGCATAGATATAGGCTATATAGACGTAGTCGCGCAGCTCGGCTCGCCTAAGAGCGTTACGAGGTGCCTGCAGAGGATCGGTAGGAGCGGGCACAGGCTTCACGAGACTAGCCGCGGCAGGATGATATGCGCTGACAGGGACGACCTAGTCGAGGTAGCCGTTATGGTGAAGGAGGCGTATCGGAACAGGCTAGATAGGATTCACATTCCCAAGAAGGCTCTGGATGTACTCGCACAGCACGTCGTCGGCATGGCCGTTGAGAAGAAGTGGAGCGCCGAGGAGGCTTTCAAGGTCGTGAGGAGGAGCTACTGTTACCACGACCTATCCTGGGAGGAGTTCGAGCGCGTGTTGAAGTACCTCTCGGGAGGCTACTCCGACCTAGAGGCCTACAAGGTGTACGGGAAGATATGGTACGACCCGGAGGAGAAAGTATTCGGGAGGAGGGGTAAGTACGCTAGGGTCATCTACACGCTAAACGTTGGCACGATACCCGACGAGGTCAGCGTAAAGGTGTTCACGACATCGAGGAAGTACGTGGGCAATATCGAGGAGGAGTTCCTCGAAAGGCTAGTACCTGGGGACCGCTTCGTCCTCGGCGGCAAGGTGTATGAGTTCGTTGGGAGCTACGGTCTTAAGGCAGTGGTTAAACCCGCGTTCGAGCAGAAGCCCACGATACCCTCATGGTTCTCCGAGATGCTCCCCCTCTCCTACGACCTAGCAGTAGAGATAGGGAAGTTCAGGGAGAAGATGTTTAAGTGGCTTGAGAGGGGTAAGCGTAAGGAGGAGATAATAAGGTACCTTAAGAGGAACTGTAGGGTTGACGACTACTCGGCTGAGGCGATCTACGGCTACTTCCTAGAGCAGTACCTGTACTTGAAGTCCCTTGGGGTACGCGAGTATCCCTCTCACAGGGTAATCCTAGTTGAGAAGTACGTCGACGAGGCCGGGAGGACCTGGCACATATTCCACACGCTATTCGGCAGGAGGGTTAACGATGCGCTTTCGAGGGCGCTCGGCTACTTAGCGACCAAGGCATCTCATACCAACGTTGGCGTAGCAGTGCACGACAACGGCTTCGCTCTCATATACCCACCTGGCGTAGAGCCTAGGGTAACGCTAACGGATCTTAGGAGCGACGAGCTAGAAGCGGTCCTGAGGAGGGCTGTAAGGAACACGGAGCTAATGAGGAGGAGGTTTAGGCACGTAGCAGCTAGGGGGTTAATGATCCTAAGGAACTATAAGGGGCACGAGATAAGCGTTGAGAAGCAGCAGCTAAGCGCCTCAACCCTGCTAAAGATCGTCGAGAGACTCGACAAGTTCCCGCTGATAGAGGAAACTTACAGGGAGATACTCGAGGACTACATGGACGTGGAGCACGCGCGGGAGGTGCTGAGGAGGATTGAAGAGGGGAGGATAAGGGTCGTTGAGCTCCCGCCCCAGCCAGTACCAAGCCCCTTCGCTCACAATATAGTGCTAGTAGGGCTAAGTGACGTGGTGTTCATGGAGGATAGAAGGGTGATCCTAGAAAAATTCCACAGGATGGTTATGGAGAGGATCTCGAAGGCAGCAATTGCAGCAGCCCCTACTTCCTCTCGAATAATAGGGCGGCGCCCGACTTAGGCTTAAGCAGCAGCCGAGAGCCGGAGACCTTAGCACCTTCTGCTTTTGCCATCTTAACGCCACTAGGCGTTTTCAGCTCTACCTCCAGTTCCTTGAAGGAGTGGTTTACCGCTACAACGAGGTAGTGCGCGTCGCCAACTAGGTACTCTACCTGAACCCTTGGGTCGCTAGCAGCGAACGTCGGGCTTATTCCGGCAATGCGGGCGAGGTGGGAGTATAGGAAGTAATAGCCCTTAGTCATGTCGACCGCTGGCGTAGACGCTAAGAGGAGCTCATAGGGTAACGCTAAGAGGTACGCGGAGCCCTCGCCCCTCCTAGCTATGAATAGCGCGTCCTTGCCGTCGTAGCGCGCGGCGACCTCTGCATCGATGCTAACGAACTCCTGAGCACCAACGTCTTTTCTATAGCAGTTCACCGTAAACACTGAGCCAGCGCTAACTGGCGGCAGGTCCCTAGTGAACTCGAGCTTAATGACGTCAGGCAGCGCTACACTGAACAACCCAGCGAGCAGCGCGGGTTTAACTCCGAAAAGCTCCTCCCAAAGGTGCGACGAGGACATATGAGGCCACGTTAAGTGCCTGCAGTTTGAGTAGTAGAGCACGAGACCTCTTTCCACGAGCCTAAGCAGCTTCCTCCAAGTTACGGTTAATAGCCTAGTGATCGAGGGCGCGATTAAGAGCTTAAACCTCGAACCGTCTAACTCCTCCTCCCTAACGAACGTGACCGGCAGGGACGCGGCCTTAGCTAGCGCATAGGCCTCTACCATCGCCTTAGCCTCGTCATCGCGCGGCAGGTTGTGGAACGGGTAGTACTTGTAGAAGTGCGACGGGACTAAGATCGCCATCTCCCTTTTAGGCACCCTGAAGTCATCTACCTCGAGCAGCTTAAGCACCTCCGAGAACCGCCTAACGACCTTAGCCGCCAGCTTCTCCGAGCCGTCCGCCTTGAGGAGGCCGAACGTCAGCTCGTGAGGCTCCCAGAGGTACGGCTCGTCCCCCTCCCTCGGGAAGTCGGAGAGGCACCACACGAACGCTCCAGAGGCGCCTAAGCCCAGCGCGCAGAACAGTACGACTTCGATAAACTGCGCGTGGCTCTCCTCCGAGTACAAGGCCGTTGGGTATCCGAACTCCTCGAGCACGACAGGCTTACCTAGGCTCCTGCAGTACTCTAGGTTCGCCGCGTACGCTAAAGTGTGCCTAACCGGGTCAAAGTCGTACAGGTAAAGGTGCGGGGAGAAGTAGTCCACGAGGTCCCTAACGTTTTCCGGCTTAAGCTCCGGCTTAGCAACTAAGGAGGTGGAATCGCCTACCGATACGGGATGCTTCCCGTCAATCTCGTGAATCAGCCGCTTAAGCGCACCCAGCCAGGTTCTAAACTCTTCTAACGAGGGAGGACGCCTAACGTGCGTTATCTCGTTACTAAGTATCCAGCCCCCAAGCGCTGGATGATCCTTAAATTCTTTCACAACCTCCGCGATAAATCGAGAAGCCCTCTCTATGGCGCGCGACGTGTAGACCTCGTCGTTCGGATCCCAGGGTAGCGGCCAGTTCTTACCGCTCATATGCCCCACGATTAGCGAGGGGAACAGCAGTATGCCTCGCTTAGCCGCCTCGTCGAAGAACAGCCTAAGCTTCTCGAGAGCCTCGCGCCTAGCTCTACCCTCCTCGTCGGAGAAGTCCCTCGCAAGCAGGAAAATCCTCAGAGAATTAAGCCCTATCTCCCTAGCCTTATCTAAGTCCTCCACTACGGAGCTGAGGTCCCAGTCGCGCCACATCTGGATGTTAGCCCGCCTAGACCAGTAGTTAGCCCCTAGTAGAAAGCGCGGCTGTCCATTAACCATTAGCCGAGTCCCTACGGCCTTCACTTCGGGCAAGTGATCACCACGCAACCATGCAATTAGAGTTAGCTATAGATAACTAAAGGCGGGGATTTAAAGCAAAGCGACATCCAGGCTCCAGCTACAAGTTCCTCCGCCGGATAACCGAGGCAGTTAGCGGGATTAGAGGAGGAAAGTGGTAGACTAGCTGGGATTTTAACCCAGGTCCTATCACCAGCCTTCTCTTCTTCAGCCCAGTAGCCCTAGAGCCCTTAAACACTAAGGCCTCAGTTCAGCTCTCTCACGCCGTCACCTTACCTGGAGGTCATTTCTCGGGAAGAGCGAGGATGCTGTGATAGAAGATTCGCAAAGTAGGTAGTAGAAATGGTGGACCGGCCGGGATTTGAACCCGGGACCCCCGCCTCGCAAGGGCGGTACTCTCCCAGGCTGAGCTACCGGCCCTCCAGGATTATAGGTGGGCTTTATGGGGATATAACCCTTACCTCTACTTCCCTACGGACACGAGAGTAATACCTATCAGCCTTCAGTCCGGCGCGCCTGCTCGCTTTTAAACATTCTTGCCGCCCAATCCTCAGGTATGATTAGCGAGCGGTGAATCCTCTTTTCAGTTCTAGCACGGTCCAAGCGTAGCAGCTGTGGGCCGTTAAGGGCGAGGGCACTAGGTAAATATCCTGTCTAGGAGGGCTGTAGACCGTGGAGGCGGGGACTCGAGCCAGCGCCCTAGATTTAGCGGCTAGCGCGTTAAGGCGTTTCTTAGCTCCCGACTGGAGGAAGAACGTGCTCTTCACCGTATTGTTTGCGTACATCTTTCCCCTAGCCGAGGACCTAGTCCTCCCGCAGCCCATAAGCTTAGAGACCGTGGGCTTCCCGCTTACCTACTTCTCCTACCACGTCATGGCGCGTCTTACCGCTAGGTTTAGGTTCTTACCGTTCGTCCTCGACGTTCTATTTTGCTACGTTATCTCGTGCATCGCCGTAGCTGCGGCGGCAGAGCCGAGGGCGAAGAGGAGCCGATTAGATCGCATAGTGGACTACGTAACCTTAACGCTAGTAGTTGCGATGCTAATCGCGCACGTATACATCCTTGCAGGGCTCACAGGCGCGACTTGGACATCTATCTAGGAGCTCCCGAACTACGCCGTTATCCAAGCACTTTTCTCTCGAGCTGTGCAGCAGTATCCGGAGACGAGCTTAAATGGGATATGTGCCTACATATCCTAAGCTCGCCGGTGGGACGCCGTGTCAGCCGAGAAACAGCTGGGGATTACGGTTAGTAAGGAGGAAAACTTCTCCGAGTGGTTTACCCAAGTGCTGACGCGCGCCGACCTAATAGACCAGCGCTACGGGGTCCAGGGCTTCATAGTGCACAAGCCGTGGGCCATGAGGATAATCAAGGAGATCTACAAGATGTTCGAGGAGGAGCTGGAGAAGACCGGTCATGAACCCGTGCTCTTCCCCCTAGTAATACCCGAAGAGTACTTCGAGAAAGAGAAGGAGCACGTCGAGGGCTTTAAGCCTGAGGTCTTCTGGGTAACCGAGGCTGGTGACGAGAAGCTGGATAGGAGGCTCGCCCTAAGGCCCACCTCCGAGACCGCGTTCTACTCGATGTACTCCCTCTGGATAAAAAGCTGGAGAGATTTACCCCTCAAGCTCTACCAGTGCGTCAGCGTTTACAGGTACGAGAAGCACACGAGGCCCTTCATCAGGGGGAGGGAGTTCCTCTGGATAGAGACGCACTGCGCCTTCGCTACACACGAAGAAGCGCTAAAGCAAGTGGAGCAGGACATGGAGAACTCCAGGAAGGTAATATGGGATAAATTGGGCATACCATTCCTCTTCCTTAGAAGGCCTCCCTGGGATAAGTTCGCCGGAGCCGAGGATACCTACGCTGCCGACACGATAATGCCCGACGGCAGAGTGCTCCAGATCTCGTCCACGCACGACCTGGGACAAAGGTTCGCCAAGGCCTTCGAGATAAAGTTCGTTGATAAAGATGGTAAGTGGAAGTATGCTTGGCAAAC